>JAPKZC010000840.1:2784-17164 GCA_026394025.1 Candidatus Solibacter sp. | reverse complement strand
CGGCCGGCGCCGGCGTCCGCTACTCGCCGGAGCGGGTGTGAAGCATTGGCGCGACGACATTTTCTATGAGTACGTGGAACGCATCTGGCAATCCCCGGCGCTGCTGGCATTGCGCACGGACCGCTACAAGCACATCGAGTACCTGGACCCGGCGGACACCAACGAACTCTACGACCTGGCGGTGGATGAAGACGAAAAGCGCAATGTGATCCGCCAGCCGGAGTATGGCTCCGTTCTGGCCGAAATTCAGGGCCGCCTGGCGCGGCGTAAACGCGAGACCGGCTGGACGCCGCCGGCTCTGTCGCTGCCCAATACACCGTGCCGCCTGCGCGGCAGGCCGATCGTATCGGAGAATCAGTAGATCATGCAACCACACGACGCTCCGCGAAGAGGCTTTCTCTCCAGACTGTGCGGCATCGGCGCCGCCGCGGCGGACGCGCAATCGGCGCCACCCGCCGCCTCAACCACCGCTCCCGCCGCCAATCGGGGCGGCTTGGCCGGCTTGCCGTTTGCCCGGCAGGGGAAGCGCAAGCGCATCTCCAGCGGCGACCCAACCGGCGGCAATGGCGATCGTGTCCGGGTCAACGCCGGGGAAACCGCCATCCTCGCCGAAATCGATGGCGCCGGTTCCATCCGCCACATCTGGATGACCATCGCCGATACCGAACCCAATTATGGCTGGGGCATCTGCGCCGTGGGCTGCGGCCTCGTCAAAACGTTTACCCAGTTCGAGGTCATGCGGTTCGTGCTGGGCGTCGCCGAAAGTGGCGTGTACCCGGCCGCCTTGGTGCTGCTCACCCATTGGTTCCCGCGTCAGGAACGCGCCCGCGCCAACGCCTATTGGAATCTTTGCGTCCCGCTCTCCGTGGCCTTCTCGGCCCCCATCACGGGCTGGCTGATCGGCATTTGGGGATGGCGAACCATGATCATGCTCGAAGGCGCCCTGCCCTTTCACGCCCAGTGGAGACGCAACAACCCCACCAGGGCGTCCGTCGACCTGAGCGATGGCGCTCTCGATTTCGGCTAAGTAAACGAACTGCACAACAGCGATGGCAAGGGGAACTACGTCATCCTGGAGGCCGAGGGGCGGGGTCATTACGCCGGCTGCAATCTCTCCGTCGATCACATCAACCCCATCAAATACTTTGGATGGTTCGGCGAAGGCGACGACATGATTTTCATCGACGGCGAGGCCACGCCCTCGATCACCGGCACTGGCACCGAGGACTATTTCTGCGCTGCCTGGGGCTATCCCAGCGGCGCCTACTCCATGCCCTATCACGGCATTTCACTGGCCGGACCCACCGAAGGGCCCGATGCGTACTCCGGGAAATGGACCATGTACCGCTACCGCATCGAAGACCCGGTCATGTTCCAAAAAAGTATACGGGTAACCATCGAGGCCGGACACGCCAACGTGCATGCCGACGACTATTCGTCGGTGGCCTACTGGTATCAGGCCGAGCCGCAAAAGATCTTTGCGCCGCTCCCCGGCGTGGAACTGCGCCTGCCGCGCACACGCTACGAAAGCCTTAAGGAATTCTGGAAGACTCGATGAAGCGGATTTGGACCCAGTCCGCGGTTGCGCTGCTCCTGATGGGATGTGCCGCCGCCGCCGACCGTGGCAACTACTTCCCGAAAAAGCAGTACCAGCCCTGGGCAACTATGAATTGCGCATCAACGGGCTTCGTGTGGGGAGTGCCGTGTTGGATCCCGCCTGGACGGACTTCGGCAAGCGTTCCCTGTATTCCGCGTACCCCGTGACGGATCTGCTGCGCCAGGGCCACAACGCCATCGGTGTGCGGCTCGGCAATGGACGGGCGCCCGAGAAAGCACCGCTGCTCCAGCTTGAAATTGAAACACCGGGTGGCCGTGAGGTCGTGATCTCCAGCACTGCATGGAAATGCCGCCTGGGTCCGGTGCGTGCCGACAGCATCTACGACGGCGAGGTTTACGACGCGCGCGAGGAGGCGCCCGGCTGGGACAAGCCCGGGTTCGACGATGCTGCGTGGAGCGCCGCATCGCTGTCCGCGGTGGCGCCGGAGAAGCTCTCGGCACAGATGATTCCGCCCATCCAGGTTACGGCGACGCTGCCCGCGCTTTCCTCCGCCGTGCCGGCCCCGGGCGTCACCGTCTTCGATTTCGGACAGCTCATCAGCGGGTGGGTCCGCTTGCGCGTCAGTGGCGCCCGCGGCGCCGCGGTCAGGCTGCGCTTTGCCGAGATGCTGTTGCCCGATGGCAACATCGATCGCGGCTCCCTGCGCGCCGCCAAGGCCGAGGATACCTACATTCTGCGCGGTGGCGCGAGCGAGATCTTCGAGCCGGGCTTCACCTACCACGGATTCCGGTATGTGGAGGTCACCGGATACCCGGGCGTGCCGGCACTCGCCGATGTCACCGCGCGCGTGGTGCATTCGGCCGTGGAACCGGCGGCGAGTTTCACTTCGTCCAATCCGTTCCTGAATCGTCTGCAGCGCGCGGTTCAATGGACGCTGCGGTCCAATCTGATCGGCATCCCCACGGATAACAACCAGCGCGATGAGCGCCTGGGCTGGCTGGGCGATGCGCATGTCACCGCCGAGGTCTCCTCGCTGAACTTCGACCTGGCGGCATTCTATACCAAGTTTCTCCAAGACCTCGCCGATGCCCAGAACGCCGACGGCTCTCTACCGAATGTGGCCCCGCTGCTGGAATTCCCCGGTGTGCGGAATAGCGATCCCGCGTGGGAAAGCGCGTATCCCCTGCTCTGCTGGCACATGTACCGCGAGTATGGCGACCAACGCATTCTTCAGCGCCACTTCACCGGGCTGCGCCGGTTGCTGGACAACCTGCACAAGCAGGCCCCCGGCGGCCTTCTATCCAGCGGCCATTTCGGCGACTGGATCGCGCTGGAAGAAACGCCGCCCAACCTGATCGCAAACTTCTACTACATCCGCGATGCCGAAATCCTCGAGCGCGTCAGCCGGATTCTCGGACATGCGGAGCTTTCGGCGGAGTATCGCGCGCTGGCCATGCGCCTGAGAACCGCCTACCAGGCGGAGTATCGGAACGTTCTTACACAAACCGCGCTGGTACTGGCTATCGAACTCGATCTGCCGGACCGGGACGCCACTGCCCAAGCGCTGGTCGCCAATGTCGCGGCTCATGACGACCAGCTCACCACCGGGATGGTCGGCACCCGGTTTCTGCTGCCCGCTCTCACGAGCATTGGGCGCAGCGATCTGGCCTACCAGATCGTGAATCGGAAGACCTACCCCGGATGGGGCTACATGTTGGAGAACGGGGCCACGGCGCTGTGGGCACTCTGGCGGTTCGTTCCGGAGCGGCGCATGAAGTCGCACAACCAGGTGATGCTGGCCAGTGTGGGCGCGTGGTTGAGCGAAGCCGTCGCGGGCATGCGCAAAGATCCGGAAACGCCCGCCCACGGACGCATCGTGATTGAACCGCATGCGATGGACTCACCCATGCCGCCGCCACGGTGCGCACCATTGCGGGTGCGGTGGCGAGTTCATGGACGCGTACGGCGAACCTTCTGGCGGTCTCCGTCACCGTGCCCGCCAACACCATCGCGGTCGTCCGGCTCCCCAGCTCGCGGGCACAGAGTGTGGTGTGGGAAGGCGGCCAGGCGGTCTGGCGGGATGGCCGTTTCGTGCCCGGAGTCAACGGTGTGCGCGCCGCCCGCCAAAATGGGAACGCCATCGAAGTCGAGATCGGCTCCGGGGTTTATCGCTTTCAAGTGAAAGGCGGTCCGTGACCCATGAGGTTTGACATTCCAGGCGGCGGGCGCGCGGGGCGTCTGGTCGCCATCGCCGTGTGCTGGGCCTGTGCGGCCGTGCCGGCACAACAGATCGGTTATCACGAGGCCAGGACGGACAGCGCCGGTGGCATTGTCCCCTGGTACGGCTCCGGTCCTGCCGAGGCGTACGATCACGTGATTCGACTGGTGTGGAATTTCTGGCGCGACATGCGCCAATGCCCGAATGGCCTTCCCTACTACCTGCAGCACCAGGTCTGGAGGCCGTTGCAGGACGATCCGCGCGGATTGGGTGGCGATCAGCTCAGCATGGCACTCTCCTCATGGAATCTGCTCTACGGCTACTCAGGCGATTCGGCCATTAAGGAAAACATGATGTTCCTGGCGGATTACTGGCTGGATCGTGGCATGAGCCAACCCTCCGACCTCTGGCCGAACCTCCCCTATCCCTATGAAACCGAGTTGCACTCCGGCGTCTACGACGGGGACATGGTGGCGGGCAAGGGTTATCTCCAGCCAGACAAAGCCGCCAGCTTCGGAGCCGAACTGGTGATGCTGTATAAGACGACCGGCAAGCGCCGCTATCTGGATGCCGCCGTCGGCGTCGCCAACACCCTGGCCGGCAAAGTGCAGCCGGGGGATGCAGCGAATTCTCCATGGCCTTTTCGCGTTCACGCGCGCACCGGGGCCGTGCACCAGGAGACCACTGAAGGCAAGACCCTGACCGCCTCGTATACCAGCAACTGGACCGGCGCGCTGCGCCTCTTCACCGCTCTCACAGAACTGAAGCAAGGCAACCTTGCGGCGTACTCGGGCGCACTCCGCATGGCGGCGGCGTGGCTTAACGAGCAGTCGCTCCGGACCAACAAGTGGGGCCCGTTTTTCGAGGATATCGCCACGTCGAATTGGTCCGACACGGCGATCAACGCCGATACCCTGGCCGCCTATATCGCGGAACATCCGGAGTGGTCACCAAGATGGCGCGAAACCGTCAAAAGCATTTTGGATTGGACGTACCGTACCTTTGCCAACCGGCACTATGAGCAATGGAACGTTGTTCCTATCAATGAACAGACCGCCTATCCGGTAGAGGGCAACAGTCACACCGCCCGCCACGCCGCACTGGAGTTGCTGTATGGCGAAAAGACCGGTGACCACTCGCTCAAAGAGGCCGCCATCCGCCGCCTGAACTGGGCCACTTACTGGGCGGGCGACGACGGTCGCAACCGGTATCCCAACAGCACCCACTGGCTGACCGACGGGTATGGCGACTACGTCCGTCACTTCCTGCGTGCCATGGCGTCCGCTCCCGAGCTGGCGCCGCAGACGCAGAACCATCTCCTTCGTACTTCGTCGATCGTGCAAACCATCGACTACTCAGCGCGCCGGATCACCTACTCGAAGTTCGACGCAACTTCCGTGGAAATGTTCAAGATGGGTGCAACCCCTCCCAAATCCGTCCAGGGCGGGCGCATGCAATGGAATCCGGCAACCAAGGTGCTCATTGTCCGGGCGAAGACACGTAGCGTCGTCATCGTCATGTAAGCCACTCAACGCCGCCGTCAGTGCGGCCGAATTGCGTAGATGCCACAGCGTAAGGTCACCGGGTCGCGTAACACACCATACGCCTGTTCGTAAGCCAAGTCCGGATCCGCAACCCTTGGGCATTGGTTATGGAAGTGAATCTGCCGGCTCGGATGTACGCGCGTGAGGTGATGGCGGTGGGTCCGGCCCTGATTGAACCCCATCTGAGAGGACAGGTTGCCGACCTGCCCGCCGCGATATACTGTAGTCTCGAACTCTAACTTACCTATACGCCCATGGCTGAAATGAGCGTCATCTGGCTCCGCGTGGCCGCCGCGTTTTATTCGTTCGGCTTGCTGCATGCCATTCTCACCCTGGTACGCCGCCGCGAGCACCTGTTTCGCGTCGCCCTCACGGCCTTCACCCTGGGCGTGGTGTTCCATTTCGTCTCCATCATCGAAGAGGGTATCGTCAACAATCGCGTCCCCATCGCCAACTTCTACGAGACCCTGGCGATGTGCGCCCTGCTTGTGGCCTTGGTCTATCTTGGAGTGCAGTTGCGCTACCGGGTGGAGAGCCTTAGCGTGTTCATCTTCCCACTGGTCTTCGTGATGGCGCTGGTGGCCACCCTGGGGAATCCGGTGAGCGCCTGGAGTAGCCCCATCGTGCGCACCACCTGGCTCACCGTGCATATCGTGCTGGTGTTGCTCGGGTATGCGGCGCTGCTGTTTACGGCTGTGGCCTCCGTGCTCTACCTGTTCCAGGAGCGCGAATTGAAGTCCAAGAAGCCCAACAAATTCTATTACCGGCTGCCCCCCCTGGGTATGCTCGACGAGTTGGTATCCAAGTTCATGGCCGTGGGATTCGTGCTGATTACGCTGGCGGTCATTGCCGGCAGCACGTGGGCTTTCATCGAATTGAAGGCGGATTGGATCCGCCAGCCGAAGATTGCAATTTCGTTCTTCACCTGGGGAACCTACCTCGCCCTGGTGTGCCTGCGAGTCACCGCGGGGTGGCGCGGGCGGAAGGCGGCGATCATGACTCTGACCGTGGTCGGGTTTTCCGCCGTGACCTGGGCCGCGCATGCACGGCTGGGAAACCTCCTGCTGAAATGAAGCTGCTGATCACAGGAGTGAGCCACAAAACGGCGCCCGTCGAGGTGCGGGAATGCCTGGCCTTCCGCGAGGAGACCCTGCCCGCCGCGCTGGCCGATTTGAAATCACGCGAGGGCGTCAGCGAAGCCGTCATTCTCTCCACCTGCAACCGCGTGGAGATCACCCTCACCACCGAGGACGCTGCGGACCCTCAATCCATCGTCGATAGTTTCCTGGCAGATCACAAGGCTATGAGTGCGGAAAACATCGGGCCGCACCTCTACCGGCACGAAGGCCGCGACGCCATTCACCATCTCTTCCGCGTGGCCGCCAGCCTGGATTCCATGGTGGTCGGCGAACCGCAGATTCTGGGACAACTCAAGACCGCCTACGCCGCGGCCAAGGCTTGCGGGTCGCTGTGCGGCTGGCTGGACGGCCTGATAAGCCGATCCTTCAGCGTGGCCAAACGGGTGCGCTCAGAGACCGGCATCGGGCAGATGGCGGTTTCCGTCAGCTACGCCGCGGTGGAACTGGCGCGCAAGATTTTCGGCTCGCTCAACAACCGCACGGTGATGATCGTGGGCGCCGGGAAAATGAGCGAACTGGCGGCGCGCCACCTGCGACGCTCCGGCTGCTCCCACGTTTTCGTCACCAATCGCACCCACCAGCGCGCCGTGGACATGGCGCAACTCTTCCAGGGCACCCCCGTTGAATACCCCCGCTTCACCGCCATGCTGCCCGAGGTGGATATCCTCATCGCCAGTTCCGGCGCGCCCCACTACATCCTTCACAAAGACGAGATGCAGCGGGTTATTTCCGCCCGCCGCAACAAGCCGATGTTTCTCATCGATATCGCCGTACCGCGCAATATCGAGCCCACCGTCAACGACCTGGACAACGTCTTCCTCTACGATATCGACGACCTCCAGGAAGTGGTCAACTCCAACCTGCGCGAGCGCATGAAAGAGGCGGACCACGCGGAGAGGCTGGTCGCAGAGGAAGTCGAGCGCACCATGGCGCGCCTCAAGGTGGCGGAGGTCACACCCACCATCGTCAGCCTTCAGGAGCAGCTCGAACAGATTCGCACCGGCGAGATCGAAAAGGTACGGCGCCGCCTCGGTCCGCTCAGCGCACAGCAGGAAGAGGCGCTTGAAGCGTTGACCCACGGCATCATCAACAAGATCGCGCACGGACCCATCTCCGAACTGCGCTCGCACGCCGGCAAGCCCGAGGGAGCGCACGTCATCGCCACCATCCGAAAGGCGTTCCACTTGCAGGACTGATTCATGCTCGTCATCGCATCTCGTGGTTCGCAACTCGCTTTGTGGCAGGCCCGTTGGGTCGCCTCGCAACTCTCCGCCGCCAGCCACGAGTGCCGCATCGAGATCATCAAGACCACCGGCGACAAGATCACCGACGTCCCTCTGTCCAAGGTCGGAACCAAGGGCCTCTTCACTAAGGAAATCGAGGAGGCGCTGCTCGATGGGCGCGCCCACCTCGCCGTACACAGCCTGAAAGACCTGCCTACGGAGTTGCCCGAGGGCCTGGTGCTGGCGGCGGTCCCCGAGCGCGAAGACCCACGCGACGCCGTGGTGGGCAGGAAGTTGATTGATTTGCCGCTGGGCGCAAAAGTCGGTACCAGTTCGCTCCGCCGCGCTGCGCAATTGCGCCAACTGCGGCCAGACCTCCAGGTGGAATCGGTGCGCGGCAATCTCGATACCAGGCTGCGAAAGTTGGACGAAGGGCAGTACGACGCGATTTTGCTGGCGGCCGCCGGCCTGAAGCGCTTGGGCTGGGGCGACCGCATTGCGGAAATTCTCGCGCCCGAACAGATGTGTCCCGCCGTGGGGCAGGGCGCGCTGGCGATTGAGACGCGTGCCGGCTTCGAAGGAGTCGCGCTCCTCGATCATCCCGATTCCCATATCGCTGTGCTCGCCGAGCGCGGCGTACTCGGCGCCTTGGGCGGAGGCTGCCAGGTCCCCATCGGCGCCTACGCCACCGTGGCCCAAGGGCGCGTCCACATACTCGCGATCGTAGCCGCTCCCGACGGTACCCAGGTAATCCGCGCGGAAGCCGACGGCGCGGCAACTGAAGCATCGCAAATCGGCGCCCGCCTGGCCGCCGTCCTCCTCGATCGCGGAGCCCGCAAAATCCTCGAGGCAGTCTACTCATGATCTGCCGTAGTCAGAACGCCGCGGACTCTGCCAGCGAAGCCCCCAAGTCTCCGCTGTCTCCGCGCTCTCAGGTTTCGACTTTCTCTTCCACCGTCTCCGCGTCTTGCTCCGCGCCTCCGCGCCGCGTCGAACTGACTCTCTCGCCTGTCCCCACCCTGTCTTCTCTGCGCTCTCTGCGCCTCTGCGGTGAATCGACATGCTGAAGGTGTACTTGGTCGGCGCCGGCCCCGGAGATCCGGAGCTCATCACCGTCAAGGGCCGCCGCATTCTTCAGCAGGCCGATTCCGTCCTCTACGACCATCTCGCCAACACCGCCCTCCTCGACCTCGCCCCACCCCACGCCGAACGCCTCTACGTCGGCAAGAAGAAATCGGCGCACGAATTCTCGCAGGACGAGATCTGCGCCCTGCTCATCGCGCGCGCGCGCCGCGGCCTCACCGTAGTCCGCCTCAAGGGCGGCGACCCCTTCATCTTCGGCCGCGGCGGCGAAGAGGCCGAGGCGCTGGCCGATGCCGGCATCCCGTTTGAGATCGTGCCCGGCGTGACCACGCCCCTCGGCATTGCCGCCTACACCGGCGTGCCGCTCACCCATCGCGAACACACCTCCGCCGTCACCTTCGTCACCGGGCACGCCGTCCCGGCAATCGATTGGGCCAAAGTCGGCCACGCCGAGACTCTGGTGATTTTCATGGGACTCACCACGTTTCCCGAAATCGCCCACCAACTGATGGCGCACGGGCGCTCGCCCGACACTCCCGCGATGGCCGTGCGCTGGGCCACCCGGCCGGACCAGCAGACCATCGTTGGCACTCTGTCTACCCTGCCCGGCATGCTCGGCGGAATGAAGCCGCCGGCCACCATCATCGTCGGCGAAGTGGTCCGCCTGCGCGAAAAACTCGACTGGTTTGAGCGCCTGCCCCTGTTCGGCAAACGCATTGTGGTGACGCGCGCCCGTGAGCAGGCCGATGCCCTCGCGTCGCGACTCAGCGCGCTCGGCGCAGGCGTGGTCGAGCTGCCCACTATCGAGATCCGCCCGCCCGCCGACTGCGCGCCGCTCGACCGCGCCATCGCCGAACTCGGCGCCTACGACTGGCTGATCTTCACCAGCGCCAACGGCGTGCGCTTCTTCCTCGACCGCCTCGATGCCGGGCAGAATGACCTGCGCAAGCTGCACGCCAAAATCTGCGCCATCGGCCCGGCCACGCGGGCCGCTGTCGAGGCGCTGCACGTCAAGGTGGACCTGATGGGCAAGGAGTACGTTGCCGAAGCGCTCCTCGAAGCGTTCGCCACGCACCATCTGGCGGGCAAGCGTGTCCTTCTGCCGCGTGCCGCCGTGGCCCGCGACGTAGTACCCGCCGAACTCCTCCGCCGCGGTGCGCGCGTGGATGTAGTGGAGGCATACCGCACGGTAGCGCCGGAGCATCTGGCGGAGCAGGCGCGCGAGGTCTTGGCACGCCGTCCGGATTGCCTGACTTTCACCAGTTCCTCCACCGTGCGCAATCTGGTCGCTGCCGTGGGTGCGGACGCGCTGCGCGGCATCCCGGTGGCCTCCATCGGGCCCATCACCACGCACACCGCGCGCCAGCTCGGAGTCGAGGTCGCCACCCAGGCGAAGGTATTCCACGTCGAGGGTCTTGTCGAGGCGGTGCTCGGGTTGTACACTGAAATGACTCCCCCGTCAGAAGAATAATGCGATCGCACATCATCGGTGTTGCGGGTCCGTCCAGTTCCCTGAAATCCGAACTTGCAAAGCAGCTCGTACAAAGACTGCCTGGGACCTCGATTGTTTCGCTGGATTCCTATTATCGTGGCATGGAGGAGATTCCACTCCAGGAGCGGAAAAAGGTCAACTTCGACCATCCCGATTCTCTCGACTGGGAGTTGTTGCACGAGCACCTGCTGGCCATCGCCGCCGGGCGCGCCTTCGATGAGCCCGTCTACTCATTCGCCGATTACGCGCGCACCGCCGAAACGCGCCGCATCGAGCCCACCGGATTCCTCATCGTCGAGGGACTCTTCGTGCTCTACTGGCCGGAACTCCGCGCCATGCTGGATACCAAGGTGTACGTGCAGACCCGTCCCGAGACCTGCTATCACCGCCGCCTGACGCGCGACGTGGCGGAGCGAGGGCGTACTCCGCAGAGCGTTCGCTAGCAGTATGAGCGCACCGTGCGTCCCAGCGCCGAATGGTTCGTCCACCCGACGGAAAAGTACGCCGACCTGGTGGTCTCCGGCGAAGAGCCCTTCGAGCGCTCGGTAGGACAGACGATCGCTTTTTGTCGTCTGTCAGCCCGCCACCTTACTTCGACGGCAACGGCTTGAACATCAGATTGCGGAACTGCACCACGCTGCCCAGATTGTGCTGCTGCATCGCGCAGTAGCCCTTCGTGAAGGTGTTTTTCTCATCTACGAAATCCGTCACCACTTTATCGTTCACCTTTATGATGATGTGGTTGCCTTGTGCGATGATGTGCTGTGTGCCCCACACGTCGTCGGGAATCAGCTGCTCGAGGATCTTGTGGAAGCTGTACAGGCTGCCGGTCTTGACCGGGTCGGTGTGGCTGCTGTTGACCTGCGCCTCGTAGCCTTTCGGAAAGCCGGGCCCGAACGCGGTCCGGAAATACATCCCGGAGTTCCCGCCCTTACCTATCTTGACTTCGGCTTTGAACTCGCAGTTCTCGCACTCCCGCACCATCCAGAAAAGGTGGCTGACCGCGCCGTCACCGGTGATGGCGCCGTCGCGCACCGTCCAGGATTCGGGATTCTGGCTGGCCTTCCAGCCGGTCAGCGTCTTGCCGTCGAACATGCTGATCCAGCCGTCCTTCTCATCCGCCGCCATAGCGCACGAGGCCAGTAGAGCGGCGGCAATCAGACCGAGCGTAAGCTTCTTCATCGTATGTGTCTCCCGTCCCTTGAGAATACCCTACTTCTCCGCTGCCGTCAGCGTGACATAGGGCTTGCCGACTTCCTGTGCGTCCACCACTGCCACCGCGGCTACATGCACGATGTCGTTGACTTCGCTGCCGCGCTGCAACACGTGCACCGGGCGGCTCAACCCCGTCAGCAGCGGCCCGATCATTTCAGCGCCCCCCACCCGCTGGAGCAGTTTGTATGCGATATTGCCCGACTCCAGATTCGGGAAGATTAGCACATTGGCCCCGCCCTTCAACGTGCTGAACGGGTACGTCTCATCGATGATCTGCGGCGTCACCGCGGTGTCCGCCTGCATCTCGCCATCGATCATCAGCCCAGGGGCTCTCTGCCGGACCAGTTCCACCGCCCGGCGCACCTTGTCGCAGAGTGCGTGATGCGTGCTGCCGAAGTTGGAGAAGCTGAGCATGGCCACGCGCGGCTTCTGGTTGAAGCGCCTCGCCTTCTCGGCCGCCATGATGGCAATCTCCGCCAGATCCTCGGCGGTCGGTTCGATGTTGACCGTGGCGTCCGCCAGGAAGTAGATGTTGCCTTTCTGCGTGATCATCACGTACACCCCGGCCACGCGGCGCAACTCGGGGCGGATATCGATCACTTGCAGCGCGGGACGTATGGTGTCGGGATAGTGCGTGGTCAACCCGCCGATCAGCGCGTCGGCATCGTTGAGCCGCACCATCATGCTGCCAAACGTGGTCGGGTTCCGGATGGTCTGTTGTGATGCCCTTGCGCTGCCGCAGGCTGTAGAACTCCTCGGTGTACTCGCCAAGGCGCGCGAACTGCTTGGGGTCCACAATTTGCACGCCGTCCAGGTGGAGGTGCAACTCCTCAATCTTGGCGCGGATCTTCGACTCGTTGCCCAGCAGGATGGGCAGCGCGATTTTCTCGTCCAGCAGAATCTGGCAGGCGCGCAGAATCTTGCCTTCCTCGCCTTCCGTGAACACAATCCGCTTGGGCTCCCGTTGCGCTTTGTTGATCATGCCGCGCATGACTTCGTTGGCTTTGCCCAGGCGGCTTTCCAGTTCCTCGCGATATTGCTTGATGTCCACCGGATGTTGCGCCACGCCTGTATCCATGGCCGCCTGCGCCACCGCCGACGCCTCCCAGATCAGCACACGCGGGTCGAACGGCTTCGGGATAATGTACTCCCGCCCAAACTCCAGACGGTCGATCGAGTAGGCGCGCAGCACGCTGTCGGGCACGTCTTCCTTGGCGAGAGAAGCCAGTGCCAGCGTCGCCGCCAGCTTCATCTCGTCGTTGATCGTGGTGGCGCGAACGTCCAGCGCGCCGCGGAAGATGAACGGGAAGCCCAGCACGTTGTTCACCTGGTTGGGATAGTCGCTGCGCCCGGTGGCCACGATGGCATCGGGCCGCGCGGCCAGCGCGTCGTCGTAGGTGATCTCCGGGTCCGGGTTCGCCATGGCGAAGATGATGGGGTTCGGCGCCATGCCCTTCACCATGTCCTGCGTCACGCAGCCCGCGCTCGAAAGCCCGAAGAAGACGTCGGCGCCCACCATGGCTTCCTGCAACGTGCGCGCACTCGTCTTCGAGGCATACCGCGCCTTGTAAGCGTTCATGTGCTCGGTGCGGCCCTCAAAGATCACGCCCTTGGTGTCGCACATCACGATGTTCTCGAGGCGCACGCCCAGCCGTACGTAGTGCGCCGCGCAGGAAATCGCCGCCGCGCCCGCGCCGTTGAACACCACCTTGATGTCTTCGATCTTCTTGCCGCCGAGTTCCAGCGCGTTGAGCAGCCCCGCGCCGCTGATGATCGCCGTGCCGTGCTGGTCGTCGTGGAAAACCGGGATCTTCATCGTCTTGCGCAGCGTCTCTTCGATGTAGAAGCACTCCGGCGCTTTGATGTCCTCCAGGTTGATGCCGCCAAACGTCGGCTCCAGTATCTGGCAGGTGCGGATGATCTCGTCGGGGTCTTTGGTGTCCAGTTCGATATCGAAAACATCGATATCGGCAAAGCGCTTGAAGAGTACCGCCTTGCCTTCCATCACCGGCTTTCCTGCCAGTGCGCCGATATTGCCGAGACCGAGCACGGCGGTGCCGTTCGACACCACGCCGACCAAGTTTCCCTTGGCCGTGTATTTGTAGGCGAGGCTGGGGTCGCGCTCGATTTCCAGGCACGGAACGGCGACGCCCGGCGTGTAGGCCAGGCTGAGATCGCGCTGGGTGCGGCAGGGCTTCGTGGGGGTAACCGATAGCTTGCCGGCGGGAGATGAGGAGTGGTACTCCAATGCATCTTCGGGACGTATTTTCATATTTGCGGACCTTCCAGGGCTAATTATATCCTGACAGCGCGGGAGCCAGACCGTTCCAATTAGTTGCATGGAATCCAAATATTAGATCAAAAGACCCGAATCTATGATTATCGATGTGATTGATTCTATGGCTCTTTTGTGTTGGGCTACAAATTGCTCAACAGGCGCGTGCGGCGGTGGTGTGTCTGAATGCCTGGAAAACAGGCCAGCCGCTGCCCCGCGGAAAGGAATAGGATTTTATGAACACGTTCCAGTGCGGACGCGGCTTGCTGGCGCTAGCGGCTCTCCTGCTGTCGCTCTCGTTCCCTGCGCGCGCCGATTTCCTCTACACAATCTCGTACGACGCACGGACCATCGACGGCCGTGCGTACGCAGCCGATAGTTTCTCCTTCACCGTCGGCAGCATCATTAACACCAACGGTACGGTTCCCGTGCCAGGCGGAGAGTTGTACGGGTTCACGTTTGAAGAGCTTTCCACTTGGTATCCGAACAGCCCAGGGCGCACGTTCGAGTCCGGGCCAGACTTTACCAGACCGATCGGAGAGGTGGTCGCTCTGTTTCTAGTCACGGATGCCAACCCGGACGCGGTCGGGACGTATGGCTTAATCCGTGCTGGCCTTGGAATCCGGGACTCGT
>JAPKZC010000840.1:0-2761 GCA_026394025.1 Candidatus Solibacter sp. | reverse complement strand
CCCTCACGATTGCCGAGGTGCCGACCGGAGAAGTGCCGGAGCCGGGTTCGTGGGTGCTGCTTCTCTCGGTTGCGGGCAGTCTGTTCGTGGGAGGAAGGGCACATCGCCGAGATGCGAGGCGAAAAACCTAAGAAATAGCGGACCGCTGTTTTGTGCCGTAACCTTTTCTCGCTGCGAGAGTACTACTATCGATGGGAACTCTCTGGAGCGATCTGCGTTACGGCCTGAGACTACTGCGCCACGCGCCCGGATTCACCGCCGTCGCGGTGGGCGCACTCGCCCTCGGCATCGGCGCCAATACTGCAATCTTCTCCACCGTGGACGCGGTGCTGCTGCGTCCGCTGCCCTTTGCCGACCCAGATCGTGTAGTGATGGTGTGGGAGGACGCAACCGCATCCAGTTTCCCGCGGAACACCCCGGCGCCGGGGAACTTCGTGGATTGGAAGAAGCGCAACCACGTTTTCACCGACATGGCCGCCACGCGGGGCGCCTCCGCCAATCTGACCGCCGACGGCCCTCCCGAGCAGGTGGTGGGGCGCGCGACCACGGCGAATTTCTTCGCAGTGTTGGGCGTCCAGCCGGCGCAGGGCCGCACCTTCACCGAAGACGAGGATCGCACGGGCGCTACGGTTGCCATTATTAGTCACGCGCTTTGGCAGCGGCGCTACGCAGGGAACCCGGACGTCCTCAACCGCGACATCCTCATCAACGGCCTGAAGTACACCATCATTGGCGTGATGCCGCGCGATTTCGCCTTCCGAAACCGCGAGATGGATTTCTGGATCCCGACTCACCTGGCCCCCTCGGATCTGGTCAACCGCGGTTCCCACTTCCTCAATGTAGTGGCGCGCCTCAAGCCGGGAGTATCGCTCGTCCAGGCCCGCGAAAACATGAGCGCCATCGCACGCCAACTGGCCATGGAGTATCCGGACAACAACCGCGATATCGGTGCCGTGGTGATTCCCATGCGCGAGGATTCGGTGGGCAACACGCGCATAGAACTGCTGGCGTTGCTGGGCGCCGCGGGGTGCGTCCTGCTGATCGCCTGTGCGAATCTGGCGGGCTTGCTGCTGGCGCGCGGACTCGGCCGGCGGCGCGAGATGGCGGTGCGTTCCGCGCTCGGCGCCAACTGCGCCCGTCTGGTCACCCAGATGATTGCCGAAGGCGCCCTCATCGCGCTGGCCGGCGGAGTGCTCGGCGTGCTGCTCGCGCCGGCGGGAATCAAAGTCCTGGCCGCGCTCGTGCCCACGGCCCTGCCGGCCACCGCCGCTCCCGCCGTGGACGCACGCGTCCTTGGGTTTGCGCTGCTGCTCTCCGCGCTCACCGGCGTGGGGTTTAGCATCATGCCCGCCTGGCAGGCGTCGCGCGTATCGATGAACGATGCGCTCAAGCAGGGAGGCCGCGGCGGCATCGGCGGCGCGGCGGCGGGGACGCGCGATGCGCTGGTGGTGCTGGAGGTGGCAGCCGCCCTGGTGCTGATGGTGGGTGCCGGCCTGATGTTGCAGACGGTGGCGCGGCTGCGCGCCATCGATATCGGCTTCCGTCCCGCCAATCTACTCACCCTGCGCACCACCTTGCCGCGGGTCAAATATCAAGACCCCGAGAAGCGAATCTCCTTCTATCGTCGAGTGCTCCAGGCGGTGCGCGCGCTGCCCGGCGTGGAGGGCGTGGGATACGCGTCCATGCTCCCCTTCCGCAGCATTGGCAACACACAGGGCTTCCGCGTCGAAGGCCGCGACCGGGCGGCCAGCGACCCGGGGGACGCCCTGCTCCGCGTGTCCAGCGGGGAGTATCTACAGACCCTCGGCGTCCGCCTGGTCGAAGGGCGGCTTTTACAGACCAGCGATACGGATCAATCCGCGCCCGTCATCGTGATCAACCAAACCCTGGCCCGCCGCTATTTCCCGAAGGAGAGCGCGCTGGGCCACCGCATCGCCACGACGAGCCGCCAGCCGGTCTGGCGAACCATCGTCGGCGTGGTGCACGACGTCCACGAGCGCGGTTACGAACTCGACATGAAGCCCGGCGTCTATATCCCCTTCGAACAGATCAAGGACACTTGGGCGCTGCCAGAAATCCTGGTCGTGCGCACCACGGGCGACCCCGCGAGCCTGACCTCGGCCGTGCGCCGCGCGGTCTCCGAAGCCGACGCCGAGCAACCCGTGGCGGCGGTCGCCACCATGGATGAAATCGTGGCTCTGGATGTCGCCGATCGCCGCCAGCAAATGACGCTGCTCACTGCTTTCGCGGCACTGGCGCTGCTGCTGGCATCGCTCGGGCTCTACGGCCTGCTGGCCTACACCGTGACGCAGCGCAGCCGCGAAATCGGCCTCCGCATGGCGCTGGGGGCAAGCGCCGCGCGAGTGGTTTCCATGGTGGTGCTGCGCGGTGTGGGACTCTCCGCCGCGGGATTGGGACTCGGACTTTCTGCCGCGTGGCTGCTGGCCGGCGCCATGAGCAAAGTCCTGTACGGCGTCAGGGCCACCGACCTCGGCACCTATGGCGCCGTCGCGCTCCTGCTCTGCGGGATTGCCGCGGCCGCCAGTTGGATCCCCGTCCGCCGCGCGGTCCGCATCGACCCGATTGTGGTGCTGCGGGACGAGTGACCGCCGGGGTATGATGGTCCGTATGAAAAAAGCCAGCGGACATCCCGCGAATGTGGACGAATATCTCGAAGGCGTCCCGGAACCCGCCCGCACCACGCTGAACAAGCTTCGTGCAACCATCCGGTCCGTGGTGCCACCGGAGGCCACCGAAGGCA
>JAPKZC010000136.1 GCA_026394025.1 Candidatus Solibacter sp. | reverse complement strand
TGTGGGTCACGCGAACTCTCCTTGATCCATCTCGCGTACTATCACCATCTCGCGCGTCATGGTGCAACTCAAATATAGCAAGCGCCGCTACAATGGTCTGGTGAAGCAATCCAAGTTCCGGGTTGGCCTCATCCAGATGGCCTGCTCGCTTGACCCCAATGAAAATCTCGCCAAAGCCGAATGGCGAATCCGCGATGCCGCCGCCAAAGGCGCGCAGATTATCTGCGTCCAGGAACTATTCCGATCGCAGTATTTCTGCCAGACCGAAGACCTCTCCACCTTCGATCTTGCCGAGACAATTCCGGGCCCCACCACGGAGAGCCTTACCAGGCTTGCCGCCGAACTGAACGTGGTGATTGTCGGTTCCGTTTTCGAGCGCCGCATGGCGGGGGTGTTTCACAACACGGCGGTGGTGATCGATGCCGGCGGCGCCCTTCTCGGGCTCTACCGCAGACCTGGGCTTCCGCTGCTTCGACACGCGCTATGCGCGCATCGCTCCCCTAATCTGCTGGGACCAGTGGTATCCGGAAGCCGCCCGCCTGGCGGCTCTCGGCGGCGCGCAAATTCTGTTCTATCCCACGGCGATTGGGTTCCACCATTCCGACGCCGCCGAGGCCGGCACGCAGCACAATGCCTGGGAGACCATACAGCGCTCGCACGCCATCGCCAATGGGGTCTACGTGGCCGCCGTGAACCGGGTGGGCCGCGAAGGTCCCACCGGCGACGGCCTGGAGTTCTGGGGCGGTTCCTTCGTTTCCGACCCGCAGGGCCGCATACTGGCCAAGGCCGGCGAAGCCGACGAGACCCTGATTGTGGAGTGCGACCCGCGCGTGATCGAATCCGTGCGCCGCAACTGGCCCTTCCTGCGCGACCGCCGGATTGACGCCTACGGACCCATCGTGAACCGGGTGATCGATTGAAATCCGAAAACGCCGCTCGAGGTTTCCGCATGCCCGCCGAATGGGAGCCGCACTCTGGCTGAAGAACGGAATCGCCGGAGACGATACCCACGGACATGCGTGATCCCATCCGGCACAAGAGTGGTGAGCGTTGACCACCCGACCAGGTCAGTTCTCCAAGGGGAGGCGAAATGGCATCGCGGGTGAAGGTCACCTTCCGTCTGTAGGGGAAACAGGGCAGGCGTCGCGGGCGCGGACTGCTCGGGAACGAGTTGCTTGCCTTATCGCTAGAATCATAAAGGAGGCCAAGAAGTGCAGGCAGCTTGCAGCCGGAAACTTCGCCGGGATAGCGGTTCGAAACGTTTTCCGCATTGCTTTTGCGCATTTTTGACGCTCGCCGTTGGTGCCAGCGCTGCCGTCCTCCGCGTAGGACCGGGGCAACAGTACTCGACGCCCTGCCGCGCCATAGAGGCGGCTACTCCGGGAGATACGATCCAGGTCGACGCGGCCGGCAACTACGACCGCGATGGCTGCGGCTGGACCACGAACGACCTGACCATTGTCGGTGTGAATGGGCGTCCAAGGATCGACGCGGCGGGCCAGAGTTTTGGCGGTAGAGCGATTTGGATCATCTCGGGCAACAATACGACGGTGGAAAATATCGAATTTACCGGCGCAAAAGGGCCGAACCGAAACGGCGCGGCCATCCAGCAGCTTGGTGCGAACTTGACGGTTCGCAAATGCTATGTGCACGGTAATGAGGATGGAATACTCACCGCAGAAAATCCCACCAGCCACATTCTCATCGAGAACACGGAGTTCGCGGAGAACGGCTACGGCGACGGGCAATCGCACAATATCTATATCGGCCGCATTGCGCGGTTCACCTTGAGGTTCAGCTACTCGCACGACGCCATCTCGGGTCACCTCGTCAAGTCTCGCGCTCTGCAGAACTTCATTCTGTACAACCGCCTCACGGGAGAATCCGGCACCTCGAGTTACGAAGTGGATCTCCCAAACGGGGGGCTCTCCTACGTCATCGGCAACGTAATCGAGCAGGGGTCCTTGACCGAGAATTCGACCATCGTCGCGTACGGAATAGAAGGTGTGACAAATCCCGACAGCACTCTCTATTTTGTGAATAACACGGTGGTGAACGACCGCTGGAACGGATTTTTTATCAGAATGGGGGCTGAAGCCCCTCCGGCCCTCGTGCAGAACAACATTTTTGGCGGCCCCGGGTTGGTGATCGACCAGCCTGATGCCAGACTCTCGCACAATCTGCCTTCCCGGCCTCTTTTCGTAAATCCGGCAGAGTTCGATTACCATCTGAAGTCCGGCTCTCCCGCGCAGAACTTCGGATCTGCCCCCGGAACGGGGAACGGCTATTCCCTCATCCCCATGTTTCAATATGTCCACCCCACTTGTTTCGAGACGCGCAGAATGACAGGCACTGCCATCGACGCGGGCGCTTTCGAGATTGGCGGCGGCGGCGGGGCCGATTCATCGTGCTCTCAGCCGGCCAGTCTGTTTCGTGTGATTCTCACGCCGGCGGTTGTTGCGGGCGGACAAGCCAGCAAGGGTACTTTGCAGCTGAGCGGACAAGCGCCCGCGGAAGGCATCACGTTGGCATTGTCCAGTTCCGCTCCCAACGTTGCGAACGTTCCGGCCAGCATCGTCATCCCGCAGGGCGGCACTTCGGCGCAGTTCAAGATCGCCACGACGAATGTAACAACTTCTACCTCGGTTGTAATTTCAGCAGGGTCTGGGCAGGCCAACAGAACGGCCACGCTTGAAGTCGATCCGGCGTTCCCTGCCTTGTCTTCTGTCACCGTCCCGGCACGTTCCATAGTTGGCGGAACCACAATAACGGGCACGGTAACGCTGGCGAATCCATCGCCGACTAGTGAGACGGCAGTCACCTTGATAAGTATGACGCCTGACGTGGCTGCGGTACCTTCGCACGTTACGTTTCCAGCAGGCTCAAACCAGGCAAGGTTTCCGATAAAGATCGCGAGCGTCAACGCAAGCACGCGTGTGACGGTTGGTGCGTCTCATGGCGGTGTCACAAAAACCGTGGACCTGACTGTAACGCCGCGGAGACCTTGATTTACCTTCGGATCGTCGATTTCCATGGTATCCCGCGGCGCGGGATACCATTCCTAACGAGGCTCCGCCTCAGACCGGACCGGCGACATGCATTTCCACGGCGTGCGAGGTTCGCGCATAATCTGAGAGATGACTCCGTTTCGACGGTGGAGAACTGCAAGCAGTTCTCGCCAAGCCGGCCAGCGATCGAAGCAGTTCCCCGATCGTGAAGTAGTGGGCTTCAACTGCACGGGGCCGATCTGGGCAGCAGGTGGCGTGAGGGGGCTGACGGAATGGCGGCGGTACAGCCGGCCGGCCGTGCTACAATTCCCATCATTCGTATTGTTGGAGGCGCCGTCTGAGTTCGCCGCTTCGAATTCTCCACTTCTCGGATCTCCACTCGCGGGCCGCTCGGGAAACCGAAACCTGGCGCAGGCGGCGCGTCCTGGGGGAAGCCTGGGAACGCAACGTCGATGCGCTGACGGAAGATGGCCCGGTCGATCTGGTCTTCTTCACAGGCGATGCAGCCGATTGGGGCCTGCCGGAAGAGTTCGAGGCCGCGTCCGAGTTTTTCCTCAGCGCCCTCGAAAAACTGAAAGTCCCCCGCGAACGTTTCTTCATCATCCCCGGTAATCACGACGTAAGGAGGGACGTTGAACTCCCCGCATGGCAGAGGATGCGCGCCTTGTTCGCCGCCAGCAACGATACCTTGGACATTGCGCGCTGGGCGGCCGGCGGCAAGCCCCCATTCGGCGCCGAAGCCGACCTGCTGGACCGCGTCCTGGGCCGTCTTCAGCCATACTCGGAGTGGGTTGCGACATCTCTCCAACGGCCGGAACTCGCCCCTCGCAAAGGCAGCCTCGGCTTTCATTCCGAGCTGGATCTCGGCCTCGCCTACCCCGTCCACGTCATCGGACTCAACACGGCCTGGATGTGTGGCGACGATTCCGACTCGGGCAGATTGTGGGCCCTGGACGACCAGCTCATGCGATTGGTGTCCGATCCCCAGGGCGGCCCTCTACAGGGCTTGCGTATTCTCCTCATGCACCACCCGTTCGACCAGCTCGCCGATGGCGCGGAATGCCGCGCCCTTCTCGCCGGGCGCGTCGACCTGGTACTGCGAGGCCATCTTCACAAAGAAGAGGTGGGCACCTGGAGCGACCCTGGAAACACCATTCGCCAGCTTGCCGCCGGCTGCCTTTATGAAAGCTGGCGCGCGGACTATTGGCCGAACTCGTGCCACCTTCTGAACATCGAGTCCAACCCTGCCGGCCAGCCCCACCGCATCAATCTGCGTTTTCGCGCCTTCTCACCGCGCAGCGGCCACTGGTATGACGACGACAGCCTCTACTCGGAAACGCGCAACGGCCGCCTGACCTGGTATCTGCCCCAACCCACGCCGGCGGACAACTGCGCCGCCAACCCTTACGACCCCTGGAGCCCCGCCGTCCCGCCTGCGTTCGTCGGCCGTGGCGGCACATTGGCGAGGCTGCGGAACGCCCTCGATGAAGGACGCAGCGTCTCCTTGGTGGGCGATTGGCGAATCGGCAAATCGTCTTTATTGACCACTTGCATGCTCGGTCTTCAGAAATCGGGCAGGACCGCGAAATTGCTCAGCGGCGAGGGCCGCGAAGGCACGTCGCCCGCCGTGTTCGTGGAATGCGCCACCGGCGTACGGCCCGGCGACACGCCCGACGCCGCCGCCGACACGCTCTCCAATTGGGCCAGACAGGCGTCCAAGCCGGGCCTGTTGCCGATCCTCCTGATCGATGAGTTTGACGCCGTGGTGACGCGCTTCGACGCCCGCTTTTTCGAGCGCCTGCGCGGCATGCTCGACTATCTCTGCCTGGTGGTCTCTTCACGCCAGGAAATTGACCGCATTTATAAAGACATCGGGCGCACCTCACCGTTCGTCAACCGCCTGGAGCTCTGCTGGGTGGGACTGATCGAGGACGAAGCCGCGGAGCAACTGGCCAAGCGGTCCGCTCCGGTGCTCCCTGCCAGTGCGCGGGCCATGGTTCGCGAATGGGCGGGCCGTCACCCGTTTTTCATTCAACTGTTCGGCCGCAAGCTGGTGGATAGTTGCCGCTACGGAGAGAGCGCCGACAACGCCCTCGAACAGTTCCTCGCCGAAGGGGGGAGCCGGCTGCGCGAACTGTGGGGCACCCTGACGGAACGCGACCGGCAGATTCTGCGCGCCGCGGTGGATGCGCCGCAACTCCAGTCCGTCGCACGCTCGCTCCGCCAGCGCGGCTTACTGACCGAACAAGGGCGTCCATTTGGACGGCTGCTGACCGAATGGCTGGTGGAAGACAACCGCTAGGGCGGAGTTCCCGATGAGAGATCGTCTTCTCGGCAAGTACGAAATCGTGCGCATGATCGGCCAGGGCGGATCCGGCGCCGTTTACGAGGCCATCGATCCGAGTCTCGACCGCCGGGTGGCCATCAAGACCATTCCCCTGCCGCCAGGCAGTGACGGGGAACTGGTCAAGGAGCGCTTCGGCCGGGAAGCGAGGATCACCGCGTCCCTCTATCATCGGAATATCGTCGGAATTTATGACTTTGGCGAGCAGGACCAGAGTATCTACCTCGTCATGGAGTATGTCGACGGCCACTCGCTCGCTCATTTGATGGCGGAGACGCCGCAGGCGGAGTGGTGGGACCGCTTTCTTCCCGTCTTAAGAGAGTGTGCCGACGCCATCGACTACGTTCATCACAAGGGCATCGTTCATGGCGATATCAAGCCCGCCAACATCATGGTGCAGCACGACGGTCTGCCGAAAATCCTGGATTTCGGTCTGGCCCGGATCGCGCATCAGGCCAAGACTACCCAACAAGGCAGCATTGCCGGAACGCTCTCCTACCTGGCGCCGGAGATGTTGCAGAACGAGCAGGCTTCCCCGCAAGCCGACCAGTACGCCCTCGCGGTGATTGCTTACCAGCTTGCGACCGGCGTGCTTCCCGTCGCGGCGGATAGCGCGTTTGCGCTGCTCTACAAGGTGATGGGGGAGACTCCTACACCGGTGGGCGAGATCAACCCCAGGATTCCAGGCGTCGTCGCCCAAGCCATTTCGAAAGCCCTTTCCAAAGATCCGGCCGAACGGTTCCAGACTTGTATGGAGTTTCTGGACCGGATCTCGCGATCCGGCGCGCCGGCCAGCACGGGCGAGTTCACTCGCATGTTCCATCTGCCGGAGCCCGATGCGCCGGCGCAGGGAGGCTGGCGGCGAACGGCTGCCGAACCTCCAGAAGCGGGCGAGATCACGGTGCAGCTTGAGTGGTC
>JAPKZC010000912.1:783-3483 GCA_026394025.1 Candidatus Solibacter sp. | reverse complement strand
GTGCGCAGGGCTACCCCCCGTGCAGTTGTTTAAAAACTGCAGGTAGTGAAACGGGATTTGATCACAGGCGCAATTGTCCGGGCCGACTCCGGCTACATTCAGTCAGTCTAGCAAAAGACACTACGGACGTCAAACGGGAAACAGGCAAGCTGACGTGGACGAGGGGTCCCCCCGCCCACACGCGCCGTTCGCGACGTTCGCTTGCCTGAAAAACTACTTCACTTCGACTGATGCGCCGGCGTCGACGAACTTCTTCTTGATCGATTCGGCTTCGTCCTTGTTGACGCCTTCCTTCACAGGCTTCGGAGCGCCGTCCACCAGATCCTTGGCTTCCTTCAGCCCAAGGCTGGTCACTTCGCGCACCACCTTAATAACGTTGATCTTGTTGGCGCCGACTGCTGTCAGAACGACCGTGAATTCGGTCTTCTCTTCCGCAGCCGGGGCCGCGGCAGCGCCCGCCGCCGGCGCCGCTGCCACAGCAGCCGCAGCCGAAACGCCCAATTTCTCTTCCAGCATCTTCACGAGCTGCGACGCTTCGATCAGCGTCAGGCCCTGAATCTGTTCCGCGATTACGTTGATATCCGCCATGTTGTTCCCTAAACTCCTGAATTCGATTCGTTGTACTTGAGCCGCCAGCGGTCAGCCACCGACCCCAAAATTACTGCTGAAACTTTTCTTCCTTCACGCCCTGGTCGATCACAACCGCCAAGTTCCGGCCTACCGCATTGATCACCGTCGCCAGTTGCTGCGCCGGCGCGTTGATCACGTAGAGCAGTTTGGCAAATACCACTTCCTTCGAAGGCATGGCCGCCAGCTCGTTGATAGCCTTGACGTCGATCACCCGGCCTTCCACCAGGCCGGCCTTGAAGGTAAATGTCGGGTTGGTTTTCGCGTACGCCGTCAACGCCTTTGCCAGCGCCACCGGATCGTCCGTGGTGTAGGCCAGCGACGTCATCCCGCGCAGATCTTTGAGCACCTGTTGGCTCGGCGTGCCTTCGCCGGCGAGTTCCGCCAGGTTGTTCTTGATCACACGGTACGTGCCGCCCGCCTTCCGAACCACCTTGCGGAGTTCGAAATCCTGACTGACCTTCAACTTCTCGTACCCAGTGACGAACAGGTTCTTGAGATCGGCCAGATCCTGCCGCAGGGACGCGAGGTCTTTATTCTTGTCTTCCTTCTTTTTCATGGGAACACCTGTTGCGGCTTTAGACGGCCGCCTTCACACTGAACGGCGCGGTATCGATCGCGATGCCCGGGCCCATGGTGGAGCAGACCGTGGCGCTTCTAACGTACTTGCCTTTGGCCACCGCCGGTTTCGCCTTGATCACCGCGGCAATCAGACTCGACGCGTTTTCCACCAGCTTTTCGGCCGAAAAGCTTACTTTGCCCACCGGCGCGTGGATAATGCCGGTCTTGTCGACGCGGAATTCCACTTTACCAGCTTTGATTTCATTGATGGCCTTGACCACATCCACCGTCACGGTACCGGTCTTCGGGTTCGGCATGAGGCCGCGTGGACCGAGCACTTTGCCGAGCTTTCCGACGGAGCGCATCATGTCTGGAGTGGCCACCACAGCGTCAAAATCCGTCCAGCCTTCGGACTGAATCTTGTTCACCATGTCTTCGCCGCCCACGAAATCCGCGCCGGCTTCGAGGGCTTCGCGCAGTTTGTCGCCACTGGCGATCACCAACACCTTTTTCGACTTGCCGAGGCCGTTCGGCATGAGGACGGTGCCGCGAACCATCTGGTCGGCGTGCTTGGGGTCGACACCGAGACGCAAGTGTACTTCCACGGTCTCGTCGAATTTTGCGTACTTGATTTTCTTGATGAGCTGAATGGCCTGATCCAGGAGGTAATCCTTGGCTTCGACCTGCTTGTGCGCGGCTTGATACTGTTTACCTGATTTGCGTGCCATGTATCCTCATTGGTGCAAGCGGTTCGTTCCAAACTGGCATACGAACCTCCCACTGAGCGTTATCGAAAGGGACAGCACGTAGTGTACCAGATGTTCGATTCGGATGTCTACTTGCGGAATACTTCCTTTTCTACCGGCTGAATCCGATTCCCACTTCCAACTGGTTGCGCGGCGACCGCGTGGAATCCTGGGCAAAGCTCATCCCATTCCAACGCGTGTAGCGGATCTCCGGAGTCACCTTGATATTGAATTCATCGACCAAGCGGAAGCCCGCTCCCACGGTCGCGCCAATCAGGGTTCGCTTGGCCACTGGAGCGGCAATCTGATTATTCGCCTTGGTGCCGTCCGCGTCGGTGATGTTGTTGGTGGTGCGCACGGAAGAGACGAGGCGCGCGCTAGGCCCGCCGGCGAGGTAAAAGTGCGAAAGGAAGCCGGACGAGCGCAGGTTTCGATGCACCAGCACGGGAAGATCAAAAACGCGGGCCTTGGTATCCTCCGTGGCGCTCCTGTGCGATCGCTCGTCGGCTGCTGTCGTGGGGTCATCGGTACCCGAGTACGTATCCGTGGTTTTGGTATAGCGCAGGCGGGTGAAGATCACATCTACGGTCAAAAACGTCCGCCGCGAGAGAGCGGCCTCGACGGACAGCCCGCCTCCCAGGGGGAAAGAGTGACTGGTCGTACTGTAATTCCAGTCGTAGTTCACCTTGGACACCGTAGTGCTGGACAGGCTGCGCCCGTTGTCCATTACGCTGAGGGGCCGCAACGGCAGGGTCCGCACGCGGAG
>JAPKZC010000912.1:0-665 GCA_026394025.1 Candidatus Solibacter sp. | reverse complement strand
CGGTGTCTGCGCGCCGGCGCCGGAAGTCTGCGCGCGAAGGCAGGGCACGGACAGTGCAAGAAGTCCGCACAGTAGCGCAACGGGCCGTTGTCCGCGATTCGGTAGTGTCATGCAATTACCTCGGTTGAGTGATCACTAAAGGAACTAACCGCGCTTTTTATAGCACGCGTGCCAAAGACGCACACACGGTGGCGCAGGAAATTCACAGAGTGAGTGCCCGCAGAGTTCCTCCGGGCGTGCCGCTGAAAGAGAGCAGACGCGCACTTGTCTTCCAGGGTTTCACTTCTGTACTCTTAGAATACGGTAACGCGAATTGCACGTGTAGCGTCGCACTATTTCGGCTCGACGCTTCTGGCCGGAGGTGGGCGCGCGCGGCATTTTGCCGCACCGTGGTCCAACGTATTTCAGGCGGTCTGTCATTCAATAAACCAGATTCAGGTCCGCGCGGTAATTGGAGCACCGCCGCGGCGGGGAGCAGTCAGCCTCGTCGCGAGACGCTCTGGCGCCCGCGGCGGGACCAACAGTGAGGCAAACATGGTTCGCCGGTTCAATCGATTCTTACTACTTTTCATTCCGTCTGCTTTGCTGTTCGCACAACCAGAGACGGCCACGCTCCGCGGGACCGTCACCGATACGTCCGGGGCTCCCATTGCGGGGATCCAACT
>JAPKZC010000853.1:4255-13357 GCA_026394025.1 Candidatus Solibacter sp. | reverse complement strand
AAGCGCATGTGGACGGCGGGCGGCGCGATGGTGTTCATCACCAGCACCAATGCGGAGGCCGCTTTCCCTCGCCGCGCCGCCTATTGCTCGGCCAAGGCTGGCGTGGCGATGCTGACCAAGGTGCTGGCCATTGAGTGGGCGGCACAGGGCATACGCGTCAACGCCGTCGGCCCGGCCCATGTGGCCACCGAGATGACGCAGCGCAATATCGCGGCAGGTCACATCAACGAAGCGAAACTGATGGCCCGCATTCCGCTGGGCCGGTTGGCCCAACCCGCCGACGTGGCCGATGCCGTGTCGTTCCTGCTGAGCGAGCAAGCCAGCTTCATTACCGGCCACTCGCTGTATGTGGACGGCGGCTGGCTCGCCTACGGATATCTCTGACCGCGTGGTTACTCCCTGCCGCGGCGAAGCCCGAACCCAAGAAGAAGCGCCTTCACCGCAGAGACGCGGAGAGCGCAGAGGAAGCGAAGAGAAAAGCCAACGCAACAACAAATCCGGTGCAAGCCCGAGGTGTCCGCTCTTCGGAGCGAGCGCAGGGGGAGCGGAGGCCGCAGAGGGAAGATTTCGGCCGGATTTCAATCCGCCGCGATGCGAAACGCGGCCATCTGGACTTCATTGCGCACCAGCAGCAGACCGTCGCTGATGGCGGGGATGTTCCAGGTTTTGCCTTCGAGCGCGGTGAAGCGGGCCACTTCGAAGTGTTTCTCCGGCGCCGCACGCACCAGCACCACGTCGCCTTCTTCGGTCAGCACCACCAGGTGGCCGGACGCCAGTAGCAACTGTCCGTAGCCGTAGCGGCCGCCCTTCCACTTCAACTCGCCGGATTCCACATCGACGCACGCCAGGATGCCTTCATCCAGGCCGTAGATATTGCCTTGGTGCAGGACGGCGCTGTTGAACTTATTCTTCATGCGATTGTTGGTCCAGACGACGCGGGGCTGGAAGCCGTCGCCCTGCGCAGTCAATTCCAGCACGGCGGCGCCGTGTCCGTAGCCGGAAGAAATATAGATCCGGTTGGCGGCCACGGCAATCGGCTGGGCGGCATTGATGCCCTGCTCGGTGACCCACGGATACTCCCACAACAGCCTGCCGTCTTCCACCGCAAGACCTACGGCGCGGTTGGCGGTCATTACCAGCAACTGGCGGCGGCCGCCGACGGTGGCCAGCGCGGGCGAAGCGTAGGCAGCCTGGTCGTCCAGCGAACCCCAGACGCGAA
The DNA here is from genome assembly GCA_026394025.1 of Candidatus Solibacter sp. Taxonomy (GTDB): domain Bacteria; phylum Acidobacteriota; class Terriglobia; order Bryobacterales; family Bryobacteraceae; genus Solibacter. The sequence goes on along the minus strand of JAPKZC010000853.1, from coordinate 12,138 downwards.
GGCCAGAGAGCTTGTCATAAGCGACCACCGAATTGCGGTGCGAACCGCCCGGCGTGACGATGACTTTGCCGTCCACCACCAGCGGCGATGCCGACATCCCCCATTGCAGGTTGGCCGCGCCGTTGTCGGCCAGAATGTTCTTGTTCCAGATGAGCTTACCGGTGGCCGATTCCAGGCAGCGGAGTTCGCCTTCGGCACCCAGCGCGTAGAGGCGCCCGCTCTCCCACACGGGTGTCGCGCGCGGTCCGTTGCCGCCCAGAACTTCCTCGAACGCAGCTTTCCAGGAATGGGTCCAGCGCTCGCGGCCGGTGCGGATGTCGTAGGCTGCCACCACTTCATCACGGCGGCGCTGCTCGATGGTGAAGGCCAGGCCGTTGGCCGCGGTGAATGAGGCATAGCCTCCGCCCACGGGCTGTTTCCAGAGCCGGTGAAGCCCGCCGGCTGGCCACTCCGTCAGGATCGGCTTCTGGTCGTAGTGCCCCAGCCTGCCGGGGCCGAGGAAGTCGGCCCAATAGGTGGAGCCCGTGGCCGGTGCCGGGACGGATACCGTTTGGGATGGTGCGGGTTCGGCGACTGGCTGGGCGGTGCGATGGGCCTCGAGTTGCCGGTAGTGCCGCTCCCCGCCCTGGAAGGAGAAGACCGGCCGGATGCCGCCGCTGAATTCCATGTGCATGCCGTAAACCAGGAAGAGGTGCGCAACGGCAACGATGATGATGGCGAGCGAGCCCAGGCACTTTCGGAGGACTCCAGAGCCCTTGCGCAGCCAGAGCAGGATCAGGCCCGCCGGGGGAAGAATTAGGGAAGCCGCCAGTATGACGATCGGTTTTTGAGAGAAGCGCATCTTGTTCACATGCTACCGCTCACCGATGGCGTAGAGGAACTGCGCCGTACGCAGGAAAATGCGGCCGTCGGAGATGGCGGGCGAGCTCAGTGTGTAGCCAGCCAGATCGTTCTCCGCCAGGACTTCGAATTTCGGGCCGGCCTTCACCACGGTGGTGAGGCCGTCTTCGTTGCTGAGGTAAAGCTTGCCATCCGCCAGCACCGGCGACGAACTGTAGATGGCGGGCTTGAGCCGCTGGCTGCCCCAGATTTCCTGTCCGGTGCGGGCATCGAGACACCACATCAGGCCGCGATCGTTGACAGTGTAGAAGTACTTGCCATCGGTGACCGGCGTGGGCACATCCGGACCGTTGTTGAAGCTCCACAGGCGGTGCGATTCGGTGATATCGCCACGCCCTCCGGCGCGGAACGCGAGCAGCGGCCTGACGCGTGTGGGCACGAAGAACAGGTCGCCAAAAACCACGGTGGAGGCGATGGTCCGGTAGGCCGGATTGTTGTCCGGGTTCAGGCCCGTGGAGCGCCACAGCTCCTTGCCCGTATCGGGGTCGTGTCCGGTGACGCAATCGGCGCCCGAGATGACGATCTCCACATGGCCTGTGTATTTCAGCAGCGCCGGGGTGGTGTAGGAATCGGGCGATTCGCGGATGGCGGCGGTGCGCCGCTCCACCCGCCACAGCGTCTTGCCGGTTTTGGTATCGACGCGCAGGAGATAGGAAGGGTCCCTGGTCTTCATGCCGTGGATCACTTCCACGTACAGGCTGTCGCCGTCGAGCAGAGGTGAGGACGCATATCCCCAGTTGAGGCCGAACTTCCCGTAGTCCTTCTGGATATCGCGCACCCAAAGCTCGTTGCCGGCGAAATCGAAGGCCTTCAACACGCCGATACCCGTCATGGCGTATACCGCCGCGCCATCGGTCACGGGCGATGGGGACGACATGTTCTGCTTGTTGATTGAGTAGTCGCCGGTGGCGATCGGCTTCTTCCAGAGCGGCTCGCCTTTGGCCTTGTCCACGCACCAGAGGTAGAGGCCGCCGCCCTCGGCGACGTTGAGGAAGATCCGGTTGCCCCAGACGATGGGGGTGGCGCCGGTTTTGCTCGGCATCGCCAGCTTCCACGCCACGTTCTCGGTGGGGCTCCACCGGACGGGCAGATCCCGCTCGCCGCTGATGCCGTTGAGCGAGGGGCCGCGCCACTGCGGCCAGTTTTCCGCATACCCAATAAGGGGGAGCAGAAGCATGCAATACAAGCGGACTCTCATGGCGATTACTCCGACCCGAGTGCATCCAGCACGGAAGAACGTAAAGCCGCCGCGGTGGCGGCCAGGGACCCAAGCATTCCGGCGGCCAGCACGAGGGCCAGCAGCACGCTCAACGACATCCAGGGCAAACGACCGCCGCGCATGGAAATGGCGGGGGCCACCGCGACCGCGGCACACGCGGCGCCGGTGGCCAAACCGACTACCAGGAGAAACAGGTTCTCCGCCAGCACGATCATCGCCAGGTGCCGCGGACGGTAACCCACGGCGCGCAGCAGGGCCAGTTCGCGGCGGCGCTCCAACACGTTGCGCATCAGCACCGCGGCGAGTCCCACCGTGCCCAGCAACAAGCCCAGAGCGCCGAGTGCGCGGAAGGTCTCCAGATACGAGTTCTCCACGCGGTGGAAAGCGGCCAGGCGAGCCGGGGCGGACTGAATGTCGAAGCCGTAGCCGGAGAGAGAGTCTTCCAGTTGCCGCGTCGTCTCTTCTTCTTTTCCAGGGGGAGAGTTAATGAGGAAGAAGCGATAGCCCGCGGAGTCTGGAAACAGGCGCAGGAAATTCGCTTCGGAGACGATCAGCTCGCCCTGAAACAGGCTGTCCTGGAGCGCGGCCACGATGCGGAACCGGACGCCGTCCAGTTCGAACACCTCGCCCAGCTTGCGGTGCAGCACATAGGTCATGGAGTTGGCGTCGGCGATGGCGGGAATCTCGTCTCCGGCGGGATTCGATTCGAGCAGCAACCACGGGTTTTTCGGGTGACCCCCGGCGTCCTGAAAGGTAAAATTCGCTGTCCGGAGAAACGCCGCGGGAGGCGCCAGAATGCGCGGACGGCGCGGCTGATAGAGATTCAGACAACTGGTGTCGTCGCCGGGGCGCAGGCGGAAGGGAGTCAGTTGCACGCCGTCGAGCAGGGGAAGATTCAGCGCGGTGCGGCCCGCCACCGAATTCGGATCGTGGATCAGCGGCAATACGGAATCGGCGAGAAGGGGGAAACCGCCCGTTCCAGCCGAGGAACCATCGCGGCGGAAGGCATCGAGCGAGACGATGATAAAGGTTGCCGATGCAATCAGCGCGATGCAGAGAATGCCGCGGCCCGGGTGGTACGCCACGTTGCGCATGCCCAGGGTGGCCCGTCCGCGGATCGAAGTGAAGCGCCGCGTGTGCAGCCAGGCGGACTCCAGCATTAGGGCGGCGACCAGCAGCAACGCGCCGGCGCCGAAGAATCCGGCAGTCGCGTCGAGGCGGTCGGCGGCGGCCGCGCCCACCAGCGCCACGGCGAGAATCGCGGACGTGGCTCCGGCGACCCAGCGCCAACGTCCGGTGGCGGTCTTCTGGACGCCGGCCAGCAGACCGCGGGGAGTCTCCGGCTGCAGTCCGCGCAAGGTCCATGCCAGCGAGCCCAGGCCCGCGACGACGCCGGCGATTGCTCCTCCGGCCAGCGGCACGCCGGAAGCGTGCAGGGAGAGCAGGCGCGTGCCCACCGCGTCGAACCACCAGGTGCGCAGCCCCAGCAGGATTAGGGCGCCGTACGCCAGCGCCACGCCGACGCCCACCGCCGCGCCCACCATGGCGAGCACCGCCCCTTCGAGCAGGAATACACGGCGAATTTTGGATGCCGAGAACCCCAGCGAGCGCAGGATGCCGATCTCGCGTTTACGCTGTTCGATGCCGAGGCGGAAGAACAGCCCCGTCAGCAGGAGCGCCGACACCATCAGGAAGAAGCTGAAATAGACGAAGTACTCGCCGAAATCCGTGGCGCCTTGGGCGGCTTCCAGGCTCTGCGCTTTCACGGGGATGACGGTCATGCCCATCGCGGACGGGGGCAGTGCTGCGCGGAGGGCGTCGGCAAAGGCCCCGGAACCGGGCCCGGGAGATGGCATGATGCGGATCGAAGTCAGACTCCCGAACCGCGTCCCCCACAACTTCCGGCCGCGTGCGAGCTGGATGAAAGCCTTCGGCGTTGTGCGGTACCGATTCCAATATTCCTCGTCGCGCGGACGGATGCGGGTCAGGTCCAGCGGGAATGGCGGGTCCCAATCGCGCAGGCTGGGCGATTCGGCGATCCCAGGGTACGCAGGCGTCAGATCGCGGTCCGCCGCGTCTACAGGCACGATGCGCTCCACGTGGAACTTTGACGTCTCGGCGTGCAGTTGGCCGTCGGGCTTCCAAACGAAGTAGTCCAGTTCTACGGAGTCGCCCACCCTGGCCCCGAGATCGGCCGCCGCCCAATGATTCAAGACGATGCCGTCCTCGCCACTCGGCGCGTGCGCGGTGTCCAGCGCGGTCACCACCGAGTACGGCACCTGGCGCGCGCCGATGCGGATGGCGTTGGCGAGGTAGCTCAACACGGGTTGCACCCGCAATCCGAGAGATTGGGCGGTTCGCGAGGCGTAGTAGGCCAGGGTATCGGAGATCACCGCGCTATCGGTTTCGAGCGACAGGCACTGCTCGCCTTCCAGCGGACGGAGGCGGATACCCATATCCGCAAGCGAAAGCGCGGGCAGTTTTCCCTGGGTGGCGATGACCGTATTCACCCGGCGGGGCTGCACGATCTCGCGCTGCAAGTGCGCCAGGGAGACATAGACCGCGCGCACATCAGCCTGCTGCGCGTGTAGGGCGAACGGACGGTGTACCACGCCGCTCATCGTGAGCCTCAGCGTCTTCCCGAGATCTTCCTTGCGCCCGTGGAGGGTCTCAAACGGAATCGCCGATGGCTTCGGGATGCGCAGCAGAATCGTGTCGTTGGCGGCGGCGCCCAGTTCCCGCGCCAGCGCCGCGGCCAACTGAATCTCCCGCCCGCGCGGCGCGGCGCCGGGCAGGCCCTGGAACTTCCAGAAGCGCTCGTCCACTCCATAGACCTGGATTCCGGCGGCGCGCGTGCCGCTGGGCTCGTGTGCCACCAGTCCCTCCAGAGCGATCAGCGGCGCTCCGGCGGGCCGCATTTCCTCCGCCAGCTCTTCCCGGAAGAAACCGCTGCGTGTGACGACGAAATCGGCATTGCCCAGCCGTTCCAGCACGAGGCTGCGCAAACTGGCGCGCACCGATTCGCCTACCAGGGCGGCGCCGCCCAGCACGCCCGTGGCGGTGGCAACCCCCAGCAGTACGGCCAGGTTGGTGCGCCAATACCAGGCGAGATTACGCGCCAAGAGGGTTGAGGTTTGCATGACGCAACTCGTAGCGCAGGGGAAATCGCGCGGCCAGGGCGGGGCTGTGGGTCACCACGATGAGCATGGTCTGCTGGCGGGCGTGCAACTCCATCAAAAGGTCCGCGACCATATCGGCCGAGGCCTCATCCAGGTTACCGGTGGGTTCATCGCAAAGCAGCAAGTGGGGACGCCGGATGAGTGCCCGGGCCAGCGCGACGCGCTGCTTCTCGCCGCCGGATAGTTCGGCCGGGCGGTGGTCCAGGCGGTCCGCCAAGCCGACCTGTTCGAGCAGTTCGCGGGCGCGCCCGGGGGCTTCCGCATCGTGGTGGTCCACCAGGGTGGGGATCAGCACGTTCTCCAGCACCGAACACTGCGGCAGCAGGCAGTGATCCTGGAAGATGAACCCGATCATCCGATTGCGGAACGCGGCGAGTTCCTTCTCGCCAAGCTGGTAGGGACTGATGCCGTCGAGCGTCACCGCGCCCGCCGTGGGCGGTTCGAGGCCTCCGGCGATGTAGAGCAGCGTGCTTTTGCCCGCGCCGGACGGCCCCATGATGGCCGCCGCATCGCCACGCTTCAACGAGAACGATACACCCGAAAGCACGGTCAGCGACCCGCGCGGCGATGGGTACTGCTTGGAGACCTGGGAGATTTCAAGCATGGGCCACCGCCGCGACGACCTTTTGGTAGGCTGCGAGCGCCTGCTCCGCCATCTGCGCCACGCTGTAGTGCTGCCGCACTCCCTGCGCGCCGCGCCGCCCCAATTCGACGAGTTCCCCGGGGGCCTTCCACAGGCGGTAGATGGCGTCGGCGAGGCTGGCGGGGTCATCGGGTTCCACCAGGACTCCGCCGCCGGTCTGGGCCAGGATTTCCGGGAATGCGCCGCGTCGCGGTTGCACTACCGGCACGCCGCTGGCCATCGCCTCCAGCAGAAAGATTCCTTTTGGCTCGTCGTAGGTGCTGGGGACGCTGAGGAGGTCGAGACTGCTGAGGAATTCGATTTTGTGCGCCCGGTCGAGTGCGCCCCGATAGTGGAACTCCGGCCCAAAGCCGGCGTCCTTCATCTGCCGTTCGACGCCGCGAAGGTAGGCTCGATGCTCATGCGCGAGATAGCCGGCCGCGTCCAACACGGCGCCAGAGAAATCGGTCTCGCGGCGCAGGCGCAGGTAACTTTCCGCCAGCATGTGGAGCCCCTTCTCCGGCGCCACGCGCGCCAGGTAGCCCACGCGAAACGGCTGATGGGGCGCGCGTTCCGCCGCATGGTATCCCTCCAGATTGATGCCCAGAGGGACTACGTGCATCTGGTTTTCGGGAATGCCCAGCTCGCGGATCCAGTAGCCGGCGGAGTAGCGGCTGACGGCGACGAACCCATCGACGTGGTGGAGCTTGGCGCGAATCAACTCCAGCGCCTGCGTCCGGTAGGGCTCCTGCAACTGGCTGAGAAACAACTCCTCCCCCTGCAGCGTGCAACACACGGGCCGGTGTAAGGCGTCGCGAACCGGCCGTGCGAGGCCGATTAGGAGGGAATTGGGCAAGGTGACGAGATCGGGCGGCGCTTCATGGCGCAGCCATTCTTTCAGCCACGCGCTCAGCTTGCGGATCTCCTTGAGTTGGAAGCCATCCTCGCCGCGCAGCATGGAGACCGTCATCCCGCCCAACAGGTGCGGGTCCACTTCGAGGGAGGTTTGGGAGGCCAACTTCAGCATCCACGGCGCGTCCCACAGACGGTCCAGAAGGCGGTGGGTTTTGCGGAAGAAGGCGGCCTGCTGGTCCAGGCACACGCTGATGCCGTTCATGAAGACCAGGGGCTCGCTGACGTTCGATTCATCGGTGCGGGTGGGCGTGTAGAGCGGCAGTAGAATGACGTCGTGGCCCTGTCGCTTGAGCTCCGCGGCGAGCGCGTTGTCGCGCAGGCAACTACCGCAGTACATTTTGGCTGCGCCGGCGGTGAACGCTAGGATCTTCATACGCCTCGTCCAGGAATCGCACCAATTGTAGCAAAACTCGACATGTAGGTCTGAATATATTTATACTGGAGCACATGGCAGGACACAGGCGAAGCAAAGGAGTCCGAGCTTCGCTCGGATGGACAAGCCGGAGGCTTATCCCACTACTGATCTGCCTGCTGCTCCCCCTCGTGGGGAGGGGGCAGTCGGTCCGCGGCATGGTGACCGATGGCGGGCGGAAGGCGCTGGACGGCGTGGCGGTGCGGCTGGTTCATGCGGAGACGAACCGGCTGCGCAGCGCGCTCACGGGCCGCGAGGGCGAGTTCACGATCTCAAACCTGGCGCTTGGGGAATACCGGATCGAGGCCGAGCGGGAAGGCTACGCGCGGCAGGTCCGGCAATTCGAGGTATCGCTGAACCAGGACGTACAAATCGAGATTACGCTGCTTCCGGGGCAACGCCAGGATAGCGTGCAGGTGACCGCCGTGGCCGATGCGCTGCGCACCGGCCCGGCGGCGCTCGGCGGCGTGGTGGACAACCGGCAGATCACGGGCCTGCCGTTGGACGGGCGCAATTTCTTCGAACTCGGACTGCTGCTGGGCGGCGTCGCGCCTGCCGCCCCGGGATCGGCGGGGTCGGTGCGCGGCGATTTTGCGGTCAACATCAACGGCGCACGCGAGGACGCCAACAATTTTC
>JAPKZC010000853.1:0-4248 GCA_026394025.1 Candidatus Solibacter sp. | reverse complement strand
CCGGTGGACGCGGTGCGCGAGTTCGAAGTGGCGGCCAGCGGCTACGATGCTTCGTTCGGGCGCAACGGCGGCGGGCAGTTTAACGTGGTGCTGAAGAGCGGCGGCAATCAGGCGCACGGCACGGCGTACGAATTCCTGCGCAACCGGGCACTGGACGCGCGCAACTACTTCGCCCCGGCGGGGCAGCAGAGCCCGGCGTACCAGCGCAACCAGTTCGGCGCCTCGGTGGGCGGTCCACTGCGGCGCAATCGCACCTTCTTCTTCAGCGATTACGAAGGCCGCCGCGTACGCGAGGGAGTGACGCGCATCACCAACGTTCCGACCCAGCTAGAGCGCGGGGGCGATTTCTCGCGCAGCAGCGCGCCGGCCATCGACCCGTTCACGCAACGGCCTTTCCCCGGCAATGCGATTCCCAAGCCGTACCTCAATCCGGTGGGCCTGGCGATTGCGGCGCTGTATCCGCTGCCCAACCGCGGGGTGGCCAATCAGAACTACGTTTCCTCCCCGGCGGAGCGCGATCGCGACGACCATTTCGATATCCGCGTGGACCACAACCTGGGGCCTTCGGACGAACTGGCAGTGCGCTACAGTTTTGCCGACCGCGCCTTATTCGAGCCCTTCACCGGCCCTTCGTTCGCCGCCATTCCGGGTTTCGGCGACAACGTGCCCAGGCGCGCGCAGAACGCCATGGCGAGCGAGACGCACATCTTCTCGGCCCGACTGCTGAACGAACTGCGCTTCGGATTGAACCGGGTTTCGGCCGGCGCTTTCCAGGAGAACCTGGGGCGTAATCTCAACCGCGACGTTGGGCTGCCCGTTGTGTCCGCCAACCCGCGCGACACCGGCCTCAGCCTGATCAACGTCACGGGCTACTCGCCCATCGGCGACGAGTACAACAATCCCCAGCACAGCGCTTCGACGGTCTACCAGGTCACCGATACGGCGACGGCGGTGCGCGGACGGCACTTGTTCAAAGCGGGGGTGGATCTGCGCCGGCTGCAGCAGAACGCGTATCGCGACGTGATGGCGAAAGGCTACTTGAGTTTCCTGGGCATGACGGGCAACGCGCTGGCGGAAATGCTGATCGGGCTGCCCTCGGTCACCGGTGTGGCGCACCTGGATAATCACCAGCACTTGCGGACGCACAGCGAGTACGCGTTCCTCCAGGACACGTGGCGCGTGCGGCCCGATCTCACCATTTCCGCCGGCGTGCGCTACGAATACAACGCGCCGCCGGTGGATAGCGAGGACCGCGCCAACGTGTACGACCCGTCCACAAGGTCGCTGGTGCGGGTGGGCACCAACGGCATTCCACGCGGCGGGTACGCGGCGGACCGCAACAACTTCGCGCCACGGCTTGGCGTGGCGTGGCGGCCCGGGCAGAAGGGGATGGTCTTGCGCGCCGGCTACGCGATCGCTTTCAATCAAGGGGCGCTGGCCACCGGCGAAGGGCTTTACTTCAACGCGCCGTACTATGTGTTCAACCTCTACTACTCGTTCGCGCAGTTTCCGCTCAGCCTGTCCGATCCGTTTCCGAAGAATTATCCGCTGACGCTGCCCTCCACCGCCCTGGCCTTCCAACGCGACCTGCGAACGGCCTACACGCAGCAGTGGAGCGTTGTGGTACGGCAGGAAGCCGGACGGAACCAGGTGATCGAGTTGGCGTACGCGGGTGCGAAAAGTACCAAGTTGATTGGCGCGCGCGATCTCAACCAGCCGCTCGCCAGCGCGCAGCAGCCGAATTACCGGCCGGTGCCGCAGTTCGACGACATCAACGCGATCGAGTCGCGCGGCAATTCGAATTACCACAGTCTGCAAGCGGGCGTCCGGCGGACTTTGCGCGCGGGCTTCACGGGCAACGCCGCGTACACGTGGTCGAAATCGATCGACGACGGCTCGGGATTTTTCAGCAGCGCGGGGGATCCGAATTATCCGCAGGACAGCCGGCACGTGAACCTGGAGCGCGGGCTATCGAGCTTCGATGCGCGGCATCGCTTCTCCCTGGGCTATGGCTACGACTTGCCGTTGGGCAAGGGGCGTCTGCGCGGCGGGTGGCAGACCTTTGGGGTGTGGACGTTCCAGACCGGGCGGCCGTTTACGGTAGCACTTCTTGCCGACCTGGACAACAGCAACACGGGCCGTTCCACGTTGGGCTTCGGGGCCAACGACCGGCCGAATGTTTTGCGCAATCCGGCGCTGGCTGAGCGGACGGCGGACCGTTGGTTCGACACCACGGCGTTCGCGCTGCCGCCCTTCGGCAGCTTCGGGAATGCCGGGCGCAACATACTGACGGGTCCGGGGTACCAGAACGTCAATGTGTCCGTGCTCAAGACCACCGGGCTGAGCGAACGCGCGCGCCTGCAATTCCGCGCCGAGGCATTCAATCTGCTGAATCGGGTGAATTTGGATCTGCCCGACATCTTCCTGGGCTCGCCGACTGTCGGAAAGATACAGTCGGCGCAAAGCCCGAGGCGTATACAGTTCGGGTTAAAACTACTGTTCTGAGAGGTACAATAAGGCCCGATGAGACGGATAGCTTGCCTTCCAGCGCTTAGCCTGGTGCTCTGGCATTCGGCGTTTGGCCAGACCGCTGCACTTCAGACATTCGCGGCCAGTGTGCCGGAGCCAGCCATTCTAGCCAAAACGTTCAGAGTGGGTGAGGTCCGTGGGCTCGCTGTTGACGCCGCGGGTAATGTCTTCATGTCGCTGCAATCTAACCAAGTGGCGCGCATGGACCCAGCCGGCTCCCTCACGCTGGTCGCAGGCATCGGAGGACAGCGCGGCTTCAGCGGCGACAACGGCCCGGCCACCGGCGCGCAGCTAGCTTTGCCTTGGGGCCTCGCCGTTGACTCCGCGGGAAGCCTGTACATAGTCGATGTTGGCAACAGTCGTATCCGCAAAGTGTCCAACGGTGTGATCACCACAGTAGCGGGAAACGGAGGGCTGAGCTATAGCGGGGACAATGGTCCGGCCACCAGCGCTCAGATAGGCGCTCCGCTAGGAGTCGCCGTTGACTCCGCAGGGACCTTGTACATCTCCGATCCTGGCAACGGTCGCGTCCGCAAAGTATCCAACGGGGTGATCACCAGGGTAGCGGGAACCGGAGCGAACGGTTTTAACGGCGACAACATTCCGGCCACCAGTGCTTGGCTAAGCAGTCCTCAAGGCATCGCCGTTGACTCTGGTGGAAACTTGTATATCGCCGAGTATGGCGGCACTCGTATCCGCAAAGTGTCCAACGGCGCGATCACCACGGTGGCGGGAAATGGAAGCCACGGCTCTGGAGGAGACAATGGCCCTGCTACCAGCGCTCAGTTAGACTTTCCCGAGGGCGTCGCCGTTGATTCTGTGGGAAACCTGTACATCTCCGATTTGAACAACCGGGTCCGCAAGGTGTCCAACGGCGTGATCACAACTATCGCGGGAAATGGAACGTTTGGCTTCAGTGGTGACAACGGCCCGGCCACCGGCGTTCAGCTGGCCTGGCCTACCGCCGTCGCCGTCGACTCCGCTGGAAACCTGTACTTCGCCGATTCTCAAAACAACCGGATCCGCAAAGTGTCCAACGGGTTGATCACCACGGTAGCCGGCGGCGACGTCGGTGACAACGGTCCCGCAGCCAACGGGGTGCTAGCTGCCCCTATGGACGTCGCCGTTGACTCGGCGGGCAACCTGTACATTTCATCCGACAATCGGGTCCGCAAAGTGTCCAACGGCGTGATCACCACGGTGGCGGGGAATGGACTCGCTCACACCTTAAGCCTAGACAACGTCCTGGCGACCAGCGCGCAGTTATGGGGGGCCGGTGGACTTGCCCTTGACTCCGCGGGGAACCTGTCCGTAAAGTGTCCAACGGCGTGATTACCGCGGCGGCGGGTAATGGAACGTATCCCTTCAGCAATGTCATCGGAGACAACGGCCCGGCCACCAGCGCCGGGATGAATGGTCCCACTGGCCTAGCCTTTGACTCTGCGGGGAACCTGTACATTGCAGAGTCTTCCGGCGACCGCGTCCGCAAAGTGTCCAACGGGGTGATCACCACGGTGGCGGGTGGCGGAACGGGCTTCAACGACAACGGCCCCGCCACCAGCTCTTGGTTAATCGGTCCTAGCTACTTTCTGGCGCAAAAATGAGGGTCTAAGTTCCGTGATTTCATTGCTGGCCTGACCGGCGTTTAGCTGGTGCGCACAAGTTGCTTTGCCTGCCAACCAGGGCAAGCGGTTTGCCGCGGGGATGTGGTTGAGAGGA
>JAPKZC010000516.1 GCA_026394025.1 Candidatus Solibacter sp. | reverse complement strand
GAAAGGCGTTCCACGTTGAGAAAAATCTCCACCATGCGCGCCAGGCGCTTGGATTCGGAGTTGATCACGAGGGCGATCTGCTTGCGTTTCTCCTCAGTCAGGGGGTAGCGCGAAATCAGTTCGCTGGAGCCCTGGATGGCGGAGAGCGGCGTGCGCATTTCGTGAGTCACAAAGTGCATGGCCTGCTGATAGCGCTCGCGCGATGCCTGCTCGATGCGCAGATTGCGGCGCACCACCAGGTGATAGTAGGACGCGGCCGTCAGCGTGCCCAGCCACGCCACCAGGAACAGGGTGGCAAAAGGGAAGATGCGCAGGTTGAGGAAAAAGACGTAGGGAATGACGATCGCGCCGAGCAGCAGCAACGCGCCGCTACCGTAAGCCCACCATCCGGGCAGATGGCGGAAGGCGAGGCCGATGGCCACCAGCAGGCCGAGCGAGATCAGGTTCTCCCACAGCGTGCCCACGTCGGTGAGAAACATGCCCTGCGCCATGGTTTCGAAGGCGGCCGCATTGATTTCGGTGCCCGGGGTGAGGCCGAAGGGAGTGAACAGACGGTCATGGATTTCCGAGTTGGCGGTGACCCCCACGAAGACCACTTTGCCGGCGAATTGGGCGGCCAGAGTGGGATCGTCCAGCAGGCGTTTCATGGAGACGCGGGGCACGGCCAGGGCCGGCGGGAAAAAGCGGACGCGCATCAGGCGGCGGTGTTCGCGCAGGTTCTCCAGCACCGGGATGGTGACCTCGCCCACCTGGATTTCGGCACTGACCAGGCCGCCGCGAAAGCGCGTGAAGGTGAGCGATTCGCGGGGGGTGCGCCCGCCACGGCTGAGCAGGAAGGCTTCGAGCGCGAGCGCCCGCCGCTGCACGCGGGCGTTGTGCTGGTCGATCAGGATGGAGCGCGTCACGCCATCCTTGTCCATCAGGGTGGAGACGTGTCCCAGCCTGGCGCCGCCAGCGAACTCGGGGCGCGGATCTTCCCAGATGCGGCCTTCGTCGATCAGTTCGGTGGAGAGGACCAGGTTGGGGGTGGCGCGAAATGCCTCGGCAAGTGCGGCATCCTCCCCGGCGTCGCCGCGGTCTGCCAGGATAACGTCCACCGCCACGGCTTTGGGTTTGGCGGGGGCGAGCAGGCGGAGGGCATGGGCGATGGGGCGCCGGATACCGCGAATCCCGCCGCACTCCATCAGGGTGAGCTCGTCGATGGCGAGCACGACGGATTCCCGCTGCGCGGGTTTCGCTGGCCGGTAGGCGCGGAACATGCTGTCGTAAGCGTAGTCGTTGATCTGCGGGCCGAAAATGTAGCTGACGATGAGGGCAAGGCCGAAGGAGGCCGCCAGCAGCCCCACGTAGGACGCCGTACTGTTCCAGCCCAGGCGAAAAGGGAAGCGCACTTCTCCCTCAGTATAGCGGGAGGAAGAAGTGCGCCTTCGTGGTGAAAATCTACTGATACGCGGGCGCGCCGCCGATGCCAACAAAGCTGCTGAAGGAACCGGAATCGATCGAGCCGCCAGCCTTCAGGGATGCCGTGAACGTGGCGGGAGTGACGCCAGAGGCCACGATGAGGGATCCCGCGGTCGTGGTGGCCGGCAATTGGGTGAGAACCGAAGCGGGCACGGTGAACGTCCTCTGGCCAGCGGTCGTGAGACAGATGAAGGTGGTCGAGTTGGTGACCGTGCTGCTCCCCGTGCCGGTGGAAGTTGAGGAAGAGCCGATAATCTCCACCAGATCCGACGCATTGCCGCCGGTCCAGTTGAGAGTCAGCCCCGCACTGCGGACTACCGTGGCGGGCAACGGGTTGGCGAGGGTGAGCAGCGAGCCGAGAGTGATCGAGGTATTGAACGTCCCGACATCGTTGCCGCCCGCGCCGTTCACGGTGTAAGTTCCCGCCGGCAGCGAGAAGGCGGTCTGGCCTGGAAAGCTGAAGCCTTCGATATTGGTGAGGGAGTAAGCGTTGCTGGTCTTGGTGAGGGCCTGATTGGTCAGGCTGGAACCAGCAGGGCCGTTAATCGTGACCGTGCCGGCGTCGAGGTTGGTCACGGAGCCGCCTCCGCTTGCCCCGCCGCTGGTGGTCGATTGAATCACCTGGCAGCTTCCGGACTGGATGACGGATATATTCCCTTCAGAAGCGGACGCCAATTGGAAGCCGGTGATCTTGCTGAAAGATCCGCTAATGGCATTGATCTTCTGCGTGCCGGCCGAAGGTACGGACATCGCGAACTGCGTGATCGAGAAATTGCCCGTCGTGAAGCTTCCGCCATTATCGAAGTTCCTCAACTGCTGGGTGGTGTAGCCGGGGGCGACACAGGCAGTTGCGGAATTGTCCGGTGCGATGGCAATGAACGAGGGGTTGCTGAGCACGCCGTTCACCGACACCTGGAAGGACACCGTGCAGCCAGTGGGGATGTTCGAAGGCAGTTGGAAGTTGATCTGGTCGGCGCCGGCCAGGCCAGGCGCGCGCCCTGCGTAGAGCGGCGTGATGCTGACTCCGCCCACGAGCACCCTAACGGTCACGCCGCTGGCGTTGAAGTCAAAGCCCGGCGAGGCGGTATTATCGCCGCCCGTGACCGGCCCCATGCCGGTGGCCCAGGCGATTAGAATCTGTCCGGGACGTGAGGGCGAAAAGGTGAAGCCGCCGGACGCGAAAGTCGTGAAGCGGTCGATATCCAGTTGGGCCGCCGAAATGTAGTTCTGAATCACGGCCAGCCCGCTGCCGCTGGAGTCCGCGGTGATCAAGCCGAGTTTGCGTTGCAGCACCTGTACCGCGAATGGCGCGCTGGTGGTTCCGTTGGTGACGGTGACGTTGTAGTTGCCCGGCGCCACCGAGGATGGCAATACGGCGGCAAGCTGATTGACACCGCCCTGGTTGTACAGGTAGACCAGATACGCGTCGGTGCCGCTGCCGCCCGCGGCGGGAGTAAAGGTGATCTTGACGCCGCTGGAACTGGCGGGCAGCGGGAAGGCAAACTGAGTGAAGCCGCTGGCGCTCAGGGTAGTCCCCTTGACCACGAAAATGCTCCCCTGCGCGATGTTCTTGGTGTAACTGCCCGCATCCAACACTTCGGTGATGGTGGGGCCAGCCACAGGCGGGGTTCCGCCGGTAGTGATGGTGCCGCTGCCGGTGAAGTTGTTGAGTTTGAAGCCGGTGAACAGGTCACCGGTGACGCTGCCGGTGAGAGTGATAGGGGTTGTGCCGCTGGTCGCGGCAACGTAAGTCCCGGTGCCACCGGTGACGGTCATGGAAACGCTGGCGGACGGAGTGGCGCCTCCCGTCAGCACATCAACCGGAACCGAGAGCTTCCCGGTCAGAGTCCCGCCCGACGCCAGGGTGATGGTGTAGTCGGCAACCGCGGTAGTGCCGGTGAGAGAGGCAAGAGAAATGCTACTCGCGATGGTTCCGTTACCGATGCCCCCTGTAAAGTTCGCCGTACCGGCAACCGTGAAGGCCGTGAATGTTGCGTTGGCGGCCGCGGTGGCGTTCATCGTCACCGTGGTGTTGATAGTCGCGGCTGAAGCCGCCGCGCAAACCAGCAGCGCCAAAGCTAAGATCGAAAATGTCCGGTTCATAGGTCTGTTTGAGTCCTCCACTCGTGAATCGCAGGAATCCGGGGAAACTTAGGTCACGCAGCACAACACCGTCCCCACCCGGCGGGCCGACCTTCAAAGTTTACCTCTGGTACAAGTCCTAGTCTACCCACTACCCGCTATTTTTGGCTCAAGCCGCCATCGATGGCGAGGATTTGCCCTGTAACGAAATTCGACGCTTTCAGAAAATACACGACGGCCTCCGCGACTTCGGCGGGCGTGCCGCCACGCTGCGCGGGAGTGTTCGCGATCATACGTTTGCCGCGCTCGTCGATGTCTTCAAAGGGGATCACGCCGGGGGCCACGGAGTTTACCGTGATTTCGGGCGCGAACGCCTTGGAGAGCGCGCGCGTGAGCATAATGACACCGGCTTTCGAGGCGCAGTAGTGCGCGTGCTCCGCCCACGGACGGATGCCGCCCAGCGAACTTATATTGACGATGCGTCCATGGCCCTGCCGCTTCATGATTCGCGCGGCCTGCTGGCAGCAGAAGAAAACAGCCTTCAGGTTGACGGCGTGGATGAAGTCCCAATCATGCTCGGTGATTTCGAGCGGGTCAAAGCGGGTGAAGCGGGCGGCGTTGTTGACCAGGCCGTCGAGGCGTCCCAGGCGCTGCTCCACGCCGGCGAACATGCGCTCGATCTCTACCACGGATTCCAGGTTGGCGCGGAAGATCTCGGCGCCGCCGCACTCTTCGGCGGTGCGGCGCGCTTCATCCTCGGAGTGGTGATAGTGTATGGCGACGCGCGCGCCCTCTTCGGCGAGACGCAGCGCGATGCCGCGCCCGATGCGTTTGGCGCCGCCGGTCACGAGGATGGTTTTGCCGGCAAGGCTAGGTTCGGTCATGGTTCTCCCTGGTGAGAAAACACCGCTCCCTCACGGTCGCGGCTCGGATTGG
>JAPKZC010000809.1 GCA_026394025.1 Candidatus Solibacter sp. | reverse complement strand
CTGGTAACTCATGCAATCAGCACGCCATTGCAGTTAATATCCACTTTTTCAATATCTTGCGCACACGGCCCCCGCTTCCTGCCCGATATCCAGGCATGTAAGGTTTACGTAATCGTGCGATTTCTACCGGGTACCCGGTCCCGCAACCAGCCCTTCTCCGCGCATCTCTGACTCCACGCGAACCCGAGGTCCGGCTGCCAGGGTTATTATACCTTTTTACCGCCTGAGCTTTTCAGTCCAGTTGGTGACCACGGTAATCACGCCCGCGCTGGTCCACTCCAGGGGAATGTTGACCGAGAAACGCCGGCCGTCCGGCGTCACGTCATAGAGATTCCAGCTCTTCGGAACGGGCCGGGTCCGAAAAAGCAGCCGCGGCTGGCCGGCTTCGATGCCGCCGTCGCTGCCCAGGTGAATCGACACGCTCATGATGCGCCCATCCATCGTCATGTAGAACAACTCGCCGCTGTCAGAGCGCCAGCGCGGCAGTCCGCCCCCTTTGGATACCAACCAGCGCCTGGTGGTGCCGGTGTTGAGCCCCTCGAAGGCTTGCACGTACACCTCGTTGTGGCCGGACTCGTCGGACTGGTATGCCACCCACTTGCCGTCGGGCGAGATCGTGGCGAAACCTTCCGCGTGGACGGTTTCGAGAATTGGCGCCGCGCGGCCATCGCGCATCGACATTCCCCAGAGGTCGAGCCGCGTGCCTGCGCCTTCCACGGTGTACGTGATGTACTTGCCGTCGCGCGACCAATCCGAGGGAAACTTCCTGTCGGCACTCCGCAGCAGCAGTTCCGCTTCAGCCCCCTCGTGCACGTCCCGCGCAAAGATGTCGTAGGCGTCTCCTTGCTTTCCAAGGTAGGCAATCCGCCGCGCGTCCGGCGACCATACCGGGGACCCTTCGTGCATCGCGCCATCGGAAATCTGCCGCGCGGCCCCGCTCACATCGAGCAGCCACAGGTGGGCGGTGGTGCCGTCGGGTCCCGTCTTCGCCGCAATCGCACGGTTGCCGTCCGGCGAAATCCTCGGCGGACCCCATGTGCCCGGTTCCCCGGCAACGGCAAGCTGCTGGCCGTCCCGATCAATCCACACCATCTGGCGCCCCGCCTGTCCCGCGCCCCGATAGACCAGCACACCCGTGGTGGAAACCGAGATCGGGGCCAGCGCCAGACTGCGCACGGCGCCGATCTCGCCGGACAGCGCGATCGCGGCCTGCCCGGTTTCGAGGCGGCTCGGATTGAACTGCCGCACCATCAGGGTGCGCTCGTTGATATACAGCAGGTAGCCCATTTCCGGCGTCTCCGGCGCTGCCGCCGAATACACCGCATTGGTTTGGCTCGTGAAGAGCCGGCGATACCCAGGCTGGTCGATCGAACCCACGTAGACCCCCGAGGTCTCGGTCAGATCCGTCTGCCGATAAAACAAAAAATGCTTGCCATCCGGCAGAAACTGCGGCCACAGGTCGGCCCGTTCCAATTTGGATTCGTCCAGTTTGAGCACCTGGCGCGGCTTTCCCCCGCTCGCCGCCACAAGGTAGAGGCCATCAGAGAAGCTGGGCGCGAAAAGAATCGTGCCATCCCTGCTCCACGAACCGCCGCCCGGCGCCGCTTCCGCCTCGCAGATATTTTCCGGAGTGCCGCCGGTGATTCTTGCCTTCTTCAAATACCTTCCGCCGAAAAACGCAATCGCCTGGCTGTCCGGCGACCAGAATGGCGCTGACGCGCCTTCCGATCCCTGGATCACCGTGGCCTTTAACGCGTCCAGTGGGCGCAGCCACAACATGCGCTTGCCATCCGGCCCAACCGCCGGGAACGTGAGATACCGGCCGTCGGGGGAAACCGAGGGCATGCCAGGGAAGCTGGTGTTTTCCGGTTGCGCGACGGCGAACTGGAGAACCGGAGGCGCCGGCTTCCGCTGCAACAACAGCACGGCCGCCACCGAAGAGGCTGCCAGCGCCAACAGCCCTCCCCCAATCCCCCACAACCGCAGCTTGAAACTCAAACCGTAAACCGCCTTGCTGCCCTCTGCCGCGTGAGGCGCTACGGCCGGTCCCGCGGCCGTCGTCGCGGTGGACGGACGCCGCACTGCGCGCCTGCCGCCACTTCCCGCGGGGGCGTGGGCCGGCGTCGGACGTACTGGCATGCACCGGGCGGCCTGGCCGCCGCGGGCCACACACCGCGCCGCCAGTCTCAATTCGATCACCGCGTTCTGCACGCGCTGGCGGCGCTGCGCCGGATCTTTCTCGAGGCAGCCCGCAACCACACGTTCCACGGCCGCCGGCATGGCACACACGGCGGTTAACGGCGCTGGCGATTGGGTGAGAATATTCTGGCACAATTCCGCACCCGCTCCAGGAAACGCACGCTTCCCGCTGGCGATTTCATATACCAGCGCGCCGTAGCCGAACACGTCGCTGCGCGCGTCCGTCGGGTCGCCCAGTATCTGCTCGGGGGCCTGGTATGCCGCGTGGTCATCCGGCAGCGGCGTGGCCTCGAGAATCCGTGCTCCGCCAGCGGTCAGCGCGATGCAGAAGGGCGATAGCGCGCCGTGCACCAGTCCCCGCGAATGGACCTTGTGCAGCGCGGCGCCAATTTCGATGGCGTATCGCAGGGCTTCTTCAGCAGGCAGACAACCCCGCGCCAACTTCTCCGAGAGCAATTCGCCGCAAGCCGCTTCTTTACTGACGAAATCCAGTCTGGTATCGCCCACGTCGGTTGCGGCTTCCTTCCGGCCCTGGGAGTTTCCCGGAACAATCATGCCGCCACTTGAATCTTACTATGTGGCGCCGGGAGGGACTTGGGCCAGCGCCACCCCACTCAAGCGCCCGCTGGCGAGGCAAGCGCCGGATTTGGCGTTCTGTTATTCTGTTGAACGCGCCCCATTGACACTGCCGGTGGCGCAGGTACAATCCTAGTTGGCACCTATTTATATCCGAAACGGAAGCGGCGAAATATGTTGAAAGCCAGGAAACCCCGGCCCGTATCCTCCCCTGAAGCGCAGGGCTATAACTCGAGCGATGTGGCTCGCATTTGCGGAGTCAGCCTGCGCCAATTGCAGTGGTGGGACGAACGCAATGTCGTCTCTCCGCGGCAGGACGGGCACAAGCGGATCTACATCGCCGAAGAAGTGGTGGAGATCTCGGTGATCGCCGAATTGCGCCGCAAGGGCTTTTCGCTGCAAAAAATCCGTCGCGTGCTCCGCTTCCTGCAAAAGGACATGGGCAAGCGGCTGAGTGAGGCTCTCGCCGGATCCGCCGATGTTCATCTTCTGACCGACGGCAAGTCGATTTTCCTGGAAGAGGCGCCCAACCGCATCATCGATCTGCTCAAGAACGCTCGCCAGCCCATGTTCCTGGTGTGCGTCACCGACCAGGTCCGCCGCCTCACGGCCAGCGCCAACGCCAGCGCAGAACGTAAGCCGGCGCGCAGCGAAACCGCCTCCCCAGCCACCCGCAAGACCCGCGTCGGATAGACCGCTCTCCCGGGCAGCGCCAGACAAATGCCGGCCCCTTGCGCGAAGTCGCTTCACGGTTGCGCGCTATGCCCCACCCACCCGCGCACGGCGGTTGAGTTTCGCTTCCTGTTTTCATCTACTTGACGCTGGCATGGGAATTGCACAATCAGCACCCATGGCATACGTAATTACCGATACCTGTACGAAAGATGAATTGTGCGTGCAAGCCTGCCCGGTGGACTGCATCCACCCCAAGCAGGATGAGGCCGGTTTCGCCGAAGCGACGCAGCTTTACGTCCACCCCGACGATTGCATCGATTGCGGCGCCTGCGTCCCGGTTTGCCCCACCAATTCGATTTTCGTGCTCGACGAACTCCCGGAGGAATACGCCCGCTTCGCCGCCATCAACGCCGCATACTTCAACTAGTCCCACGCGCCATCCTCAGTGCCGCTCCGCGGGGTGACCCCTTGGGTCACCCCGCGGGTGAGT
>JAPKZC010000357.1:4153-5169 GCA_026394025.1 Candidatus Solibacter sp. | reverse complement strand
CCACAGCACCGGAGTCTGCGGATTGCTGACGTCGAGCACCAGCGCGAAGCCGTTCGCGGTGGCGAACTTCTCCAGCACCGCCATCACTTTGCCGCCCAACTCCTGCATGATCTTGCCCTGTTCGGCGTCGAGATCCGCCTGGGCGTCTTCGGTATCGCGCTGCAAGCTCTTGTTGTTGGCATCGATGTCGCGCATGAGCTTGGCCTTGGCATCTTCGCTCATGGTGGCGCTGCCTTTGCGCAGTTGGTCTTGCAGGGTCGCAAGGTCGGCCTGCTTCTTGTCGAGAGCGGCCTTCTGGGGCGCAAAGCGGGCCTGAAGCTCAGTAGCGGCCTTCTGCCCGTCCTTGGTCTGCAGAATGGCGTTCTGCACGTGAATGATGGCCACCTTGGTCGGAGTCTGGGCATGAGCCATGGCGGCTACACCGAGAACCAAAGCGGGAAAAACAGCAAAATTCTTCTTCAAGCTGAAAACTCCTAAGTGTGAAAATACTACCATACTGCCGCCAGCCGCTGAAGGCTAGAACGTCCTGCCAATTGTGAAACGGAACATCGTGCGTTTTTCCACGAAGGGGTATCCCACTCCGAACTGCGCCACGGAATTGATAAATGTGTTCTGGTTCGGGAAGGCGGAGCGGTCGGCCACGATGGGGGGCTGAAGGTACTGGGTGACCCTCGAAGGGTTGAAGGCCCAGTAGAGGCGGAAGGGCGCGTTCACCACCGGCAACATCACCTGAAGTTCCACGCCGGTGGAAACGCGAATCTTGTCCGTACCCGGAGCGATGAGCACCTTGCCGTCGAAACCGGCCTGCGGGAACTGATTGTTGAGATCGAGGGTGCGGGCCGGATCTATGGTGAGCTGGTTGGGGCGCAGGATCCGGTTCAAACCGGCATCCGTGAAGAACGCCATCGTCACCGGCCCGACAATCGGAATGCGGTACTCGAAATTGGTCACCACCTGGGTGTCGCCGCCGGGTGTCATGAGTTGATAGCGGGGAACCACCATGGTGACCGGCACGC
>JAPKZC010000357.1:949-4040 GCA_026394025.1 Candidatus Solibacter sp. | reverse complement strand
AGGCGAAATGCCCCAAATCTCAAACCCGCGGATATCCTGCTCGCCGCCGATGTAGGTGCGGGAGTACGGCGGGATATACTTGCCGCCGTAGCCCGTGATCATCGAGAAGAGCCCGTGGAACGCCAGGATGTGGCTGCGGTGCCAAGGCGCCTGCTTGAAGTACTTCACGTCGACCGACGGCCGAAGTGTATTGATGTTCCCTCCCAGGATGCTGCCGGCGAAATCGACGGACATGAACAAGCTCCGTCCCGAGGTCGGTGAAATGGGATGGTTGACCGTGTTGTAGGTATACGAAGGGACAATGTGGCTGGTGTGGATACCGGTCAGCGAGTTGGGTCCGTATACGCCGCTGAAGTTGACGTACTGGAAATAATTCTGCGCGGCCTCGGTCTGGGTGACGACGTTCGAAATGTCATAGCCGTAAGTAACTCCCACGCGGGCGAAGGCCCTGATCGAAGTTGTAGCGCCGCAAGTAAACCACGAAGCCGAGTTGCAGCGGGCGGTCCAGGAAGTAGGGCTCCGTGAAACCCAGGCTGACATCGCGCATACGCGTGCCGAGCTGGCTTTCGACGGACAGCGTCTCGCCCAGGCCGAGGAAGTTGTTGGTGGAGTAGTTGAACCCGACGAAGCTGCCCGCAATGCCGCTGACGCCGCCGTTGAGACCCACCGAATTCTTGCCGCGCTCCTTCACCTTGAGGGTGATGTCCACCGTGTTGGATTGCGGGTTACGCTTGATGTCGGCGGCTTCTTCCTTCTTCAGCATTTCGAAATAGCCAAGCTGGTTGAGGCGCAGGATGCTGTAGTCCCAGAGCTCGGTGTTAAACATGTCGCCTTCGTCGAGCAGAATTTCGCGGCGGATGACTTTATCGCGCGTCGTGGTGTTGCCCGAGAAATCTATGCGCCGGATGAAGAACTGCTTGCCTTCATCCGCGGTCAGCGTGAGATCGATCTGGTCGCTGCCGTCCTCCGCTGGATGGAAGTCGGGCTCCGGGACGAAATCAATGTAGCCGAACTTGCCGTACAGCTTGCGCATGTTCTCGATACCCTTGCGCAGCTTGTCGGTCGAGAAGATGTCGCCGGTGGTCATGCCGAACAGTGGCTTCATCAGCACTTCGGGCGTGCGGAACAACTTCACCCCGGTGAAGTTCATATTGCGCAGATGGAACAGCTTGCCTTCTTCCACCGGAACCGTGATATCGGCCGTAATGCCGGGCAGGTTCATCTTGAAGAGCGGCAGCCGCCAGCCCTTGCCGCCGCGGTGCTGGATATCGATGCTCTCTTCCAACGTCTTGGCCGTGAAGTACCCCGCATCCTGATAAGCCTGACGGATGCGCTCCTTGTCCTCTTCGAGCTTGTTCCGGTCGAAAGTGGCGGGGAAGATGCGCTCGAAATATCTCGAGTGGGGGATGCCGATGCCCTTGGAGTTCTTCATGTTGCGGATGACCCATCGGTCGTCTTTTTCGGTGTTTCCCTCGATCTCGAGGCGGCCCACCTTGACCTTGGGACCTTCGTTGACCACAAACGAAACCTTGAGGGACGAGGGCGGAATCTGCTCGATCTGGGGATCTACCGTGGCGTACTGCCGGCCGCGTTCCGCCAGAAAATCCTTAAGGACCACTGCGGCCCGCTGGATCTTGTTGGGGTCGTACTGCGATTCCACGCTGAGCCCGACCTTGCGTTCCTTGAATCGGTCCAGGATTTCCGAAACCGTCACGCTCTTGGCGCCCGGGTACTCGATGGAGCGAATGACACGCCGTTCCGTGACCACGAAGCGCACGATCAGTCCGGTGCGGCCGGGTTCGGCTTCCAGCCGGATATCGTCGAAGCGCCCGGTGTTCCACAGGATCATGAAATCGCGGCGCAGCGTCTCTTCGTTGTAGTTATCGCCCGGCTTGGAAATGATTAGCGCCTTCAGGGTGTCCTGGGGAACGCGCTTGGCGCCGCGGAATTCAAAGGCCTCAATCACCTGTCCATTCGGATTCACGACGGGCGCGGCCGCTTCCTTGGGTGCTTCCATTTGCGGGCGCTGGCCTGTCTGTACGGACGGTGCCGCCGGTGCGGGCGCTGGCGCCGCCGGAGCAGCGGCGGGCGGCGTGGCCTGCGGCGCGGTGGGAATGGTTTCGAACGGGCTGGGCTTCGGCGGGGTCGGGGGCGGCGTCTGCTGCTGCGGCTGTGCGGGCGGCGCCTGGGCGGGTACCTGGGCAAACAACGCCGGGCAGATGGAGATTACGCAGAAACAGGCCGGGATTACGACCAGGCGTCGACGCCTGAAAAACTTCATGCAAGCATACCTTTCCACTCTGCGCGGTTACGATGACGTTGAGACACTGGCTTCACAACTACAGTTGAGGTTCCAAAGGTGGTAAGCCATTATTTTAGCGGATCTTCGAGGCAATCAACAACGAGTGTAGCAGGGTACAGGTGTGAAGGGTTGGCACAGGCTTTTGCAAAGGAGTGCGCGACATGGAAGTTAGGGATTTACGGAAATGTCGGCCAATCGGCAGGATCCTAGCGTAGGTGCACGCCCAATCCGAGCGGTTGCCGTAACGTGTGCAGAGGTCACGGGCTGGCAAACGCTCCCTAACGGTCGCGGCTCGGATTGGGGCTTCCATTCCACCACTTCTATGTCGCGCACCCCTTTTGCAGGGTGGCCGTTCACTGCCTCCACGCGCGGGGCGCGCGCCCCTATTTTGCGGGCGGCGCCGCGGCGCACATGGACTGCACGACGGACGCATACTTGCGGTCGCCGCGGATCGAGTTCAATAGCGGCTCCTGCTCCATGCCCGCCACGTCGTGAAAGCCGTTGGCGGCAGCAGTTCTCAGCGCTTCCAGTGCTTTGCCGCGGTTGGCGGACGCCGCGCGCGCCACTGCCAGCGAGTACCAAAGGCGGCCGTCCTTGGGGCGCACGAGCACGGCAACTTCCAGGCGGCGCGCGGCGCCCTCGTAATCCCTGGCTTCGATGAGCCGCCCGGCCAACTCCGAGTTGGTTAGGTAGGTATAGGCGAGCGCTTGCCTGGCCAGACGGCGTTTGGGGGTGTCCTTCGGTTTTTCAGCGTCATCGAGCAACTGCGCGACCGTCTCTTTCGGGTTC
>JAPKZC010000357.1:0-821 GCA_026394025.1 Candidatus Solibacter sp. | reverse complement strand
CCGGCTGGGTGCGGAATCCGGTCGCCCGCCGTTGTGCCGGGTCGCCGCCCGCCTGGGAGATTTTGGCCACCAGACCATCGAGCAGCGTCTTCATCCTGGTCACGTCCTGCGATTCCGTTGCGGGGGCGGCCGCCAACTGCCCGGCCAGGAATTGGAGCGCCTCCTCCGCGGCATCGGACGGAAGCCACTCGTGTCCGCCGGTAAACTCGCGAAAACGGTTCTGCACGCCGCGTTTGGCCAGCGATACGCTCATCGCGCGCATGTCATAGTAGGCGAAATCGTCTACCCCGGCCGCCCCGAAGACGCGGAACGATGGTTTGGCGGGTAGCGCGGACGAATCGATGTTGGATCCGCCCAACACGATCCCGGCAAACTGGCCATTTTGCACCCAGCGGGCCGCCACTTGGCCTACCGCCGAGAAACCAGCGGCATAGATGCGATCCGGATCGATGGAAAACCGTTCCCCGGCGTCCGCCACCATCGCCTGGAGCGCCTCCGCGATGGGCGGAAGTAGTCCATTGCGGGCATTGTTCGACGCCGCCACTATGAATCCGAGCTTTTCAGCCGCGGCTTGAAATCGCTCCACCGGCACGCGGCCCCGCGCCATTGGGTCGAGACAGTAAAGCACCGGCCACGGGCGCGCTTTGGAATAGGAGGAAGGGAGGTAGAGGGCGTAGCTCTGCCGCGATTCCGCCCGGCACTGGACTTCTTCGACGATGCGGCCCGGTTGCGCCTCCTGGCCCGCCAGCGTCGCGGCGACCCACAGGCCAAGTATCAGACCGCGGTATCCCATACGGGCCCATTTCACCACCTCGACGCGG
>JAPKZC010000126.1:3045-4123 GCA_026394025.1 Candidatus Solibacter sp. | reverse complement strand
GCGGCGCCGGTGAAGGACAGTGGATGACTGCGCTTACATCGCACTCTTGGACTACGCAGATCGATGCCCATAGAATCGAATGCCGGGCACATCCTGGAAGTCGGCGTGGTTCAGCGTCCAAAGCCGCGCCTCGCGCACCAAAGCACATGCGGCGATGGCCAGATCGATCTCGCGGTTGCGCGCGCGCCTCACGGCCCGATACAGATCGGCGCTGACTATGGCCTCTTCAGTACCGAACGGAATCGCCGACTTCGCAGGGCATAGCGCCTCCTGTGCGGCCAGTTCCTGAGCAAGGCGCGGTCCTCGCAGCCACTCATACAGGACCAAGGCGGGCAGCAGAATCCGCTCGCCGTCGGCTAGAGCGCCGCGGACCGCGGACTCCGAGCGCTTCAACCCTGTCAGCCCATCGATGAGCACCGAGGTGTCCAGAACGATCACTTGAGCTTCCCGGATCTCGACAGCCGTCCGCCGGATCGCCGCGCCCGGCGGATCTCTTTCAACTCGTCGTCGACTTCGCGCTGAGGACGGGCGGGAATCAGCGGGACCAGGGTGTCGAAAATCTTCAGCATCCTCTGGCGTTCGCTCTCGCTCAGTCGCCCGATGCGGCCATGATAGTCCGCCACTGCCTCGCGGACGATCTGGCTTTTCGGCTTGGCCAGGATTTCGGCGGCATCCTCGATCCGGTGAACCGTCTCCGCGTCCAACGTGAACGTGACTTTGTTGCTTGCCATACCTCTACCATACTACTGCCATATAGCCTCGGCTACGACACCTGCCAGTAAATTGAGTACCGTTTGCCAAAGATGCTGTTAATGGGGGCCATGGTGACGTCTTTCTGCTGCCCCATGGTGCGGAAGGTGAGCGGCGCGCCCGCTGGTTTGATCCACGAGGCGGGGTCCGCGCCCGCCGCCTTGAAACTTGGGATTTCGAGCGGCATATTCCGCAGCCGCGGCGCGTTCGGACCCACCGTCAACTGCTCCGTCAGTCCCTCGCTGCCCAGGTCGCCGGCCAGCACCAGGGGCCCGTACAGGAACGCCTGCGTCTTCGGATCGTCCGGCATGGCTTCCACGCTCAGATG
>JAPKZC010000126.1:0-2949 GCA_026394025.1 Candidatus Solibacter sp. | reverse complement strand
GCGGTTCAGGGTGAGATAGGTGCCGGGAGTCGGCGTTACATCGATGGCGCGGCCGTTGATCTTCACCGCGGCCGCTTTGGTCCACGCCGGAATGCGCAGGCGCATCGTCAGATTCCCGGGCTTCGCGGCGGCGACCGTCAACGTGGTGGTTGGCTGTTCGGGGAACTTCGTGTCTTGCCGCAGGCGGAAGCCCTTCTCGGCCCAGTCAAGTTCCGACGCGATAAACAGGTTGACGAAAACGCCTTCCTCGTCGCGCCAGTAGATGCTGTCGTTGAGCTTGGAATACTCTTCCACACCGCTGCCGGTGCAGCACCAGAAGGATTTGTCCTCGGTGTTAAAAGTCTTCCACGCGCCCGGTGTGTGCGAGAGGTAGTACTGCGTGTAACCGGTCTTGGGCTGGATGGTGCCCAGCCGCATGTTCAGCAGCCCGCGCTCATAGTAGTCGAAATAGCCGGCGTCTCCGCTCCAACTGTAGAGATGTCGCGCCAGCTTCAGCATATTGTACGAGCAGCAGCATTCGGCGGTGGCCACGCTGCGCCTGAGTTCGGCGGCCAGCATGCGCGGCTGGGTGAGCCAGCCTTCACCGTTGCTGGTTCCAGTGGTCACGTAACTGCGCGCGGTGGTGACTTCGTACCAGAAGTAATCGGCCACATCGTGGAACCGCATGTCGCTCGAAATCTCATACCGTTTGGCCGCGCCGATCACCTGGGGAATGTGCGTGTTCACGTGCAGCCCGGTCATCTCGTCGTTGCGCAGCGCCAGTGGATTGAAGAAGGTCTTCTTGGTGAAGCGGTCGGCGGCCTTGGCCCAACGGTCGATGCCGGTGGCGGCGGCCAGGTTGTAGAGCACCTCATTCATTCCGCCGTATTCGGTGTTCAGAATATCCTGCATGTGCTCTTCGGTTTTCGACGCGGACCAATCGTCGGCCCAGCGGGACATACCTTCGAGTACTTCCAGCGCCTGCTTGTTGCCGGCCAGTTGATACATGTCGAGCATGCCGGCCATGATCTTGTGGATGGTGTAGAACGGCGCCCACACCGGCTTGCGCGCGTCCAGCCGCTCGAACCACTCGATGGGAAACGCGCTCAGGTAGCCGCTCGGGCCCAGCTTCTGCTGGCACTTGGCCAGTTCCGCCACCATGTAGTCGCCTTTGGCTTTGGCGTCCTTATCGCCCATGGAGGCGTAGACCTGCGCGCTGGCCGAAAGGAAATGTCCGATGAAGTGGCCGCGCAATTCGCCTTCGTTGTTGCGCCGCTGGCCCGGCGTCGGGGCCACGTAAACCTCCCACCCGCCCAGCGGCTCGGCGCTCGATGGCAGTCCCGCATTCAAGCGGAAGCTGTGGAGCAGCCGGTCCGCCGGCAAACGATTCATGTAGCCGCGATTCCACTCCGCCGCCTCCAGGAACGCGGACGGCAGCAGCCGCACCTGAGTCATGGGGAAGGGCTGGGCTTTGACGGGGACGTCCTTGCGGATGAACTGAAGCGGATCCTTGAATGGCAGGATGCCGTCCACCGTGCCCTGGCGTTTCTGTTGCGGCGGCTGCAGGCTGGTATTGGGATTCGGTGCGCCCGCGGGTTGCTGTTGCGCTTCAAACGCGTTGGCGGCAACCGGTGTGGAGGCAATCAAAACTGCAAACTTGCGACGGCTCAGGGAAGGTTTCTGGCTCACGGCGCACCTCGCTAGCATCGGTCTGGAATCGCCTACAGTATGCCACGTTCCGTGCTGCGGTCAAGCGGGTTCGAAGCTTCGTGCGCTAAGGCGGAAGCACCGGCGTCGCGATTCGGCAGCGCAATTGCGGCCCTACCCCACCAGCACGGTCGGGAAGCCGAGCACGATCGTGCCGCCGTGCGCCGTCGTATCGCCAATCCGCGCCTGCGGCATCTTCATCGTAAGCACCGTGAACGATCCCATCACGATTACGTCCGGAGGTCCCACGCACACCGCCATGTCGCTCACGCGCGCCGCCGGCAACTTGCCGATCAGCACCGTGACAGCGCCCGGCGGCAGAATCGGCCCGCCCACGTGCGGTATCGGCGGCACCCCCGGCGTCACCATCGGGCAGACATGCATGTCGGTGATTCTTGAAGCGGGCATCCCCATAAGGTTCTCCTCTAGCTCCTGGGCTCCCAGAGCTTGACCCGGTTGGTCACTTCCACGCCCTGCGCCACGAAACTTCTGAATCTCTCCGGCGCCTTCTCGGGCTCCTTGGCCACGGCGGCGAAAATCACCGCGCCGGATACCGCCTTGGCGGCCAGGAACTCGCCCGGCGGCACTGCCGGGGCTTCGGGCGGCGCCAGGCTGCCGGCGCTGAAAAAAGCCGCCAACCCCGCGCATCCGGCTGCCGTGCCAAGTTCGGCCTTTTCGGCGGTCGCCATGGCCATCCGCCGGTTGTCTTCGCTCGGCTGCGCAATCCATTTCTCGGTGGCATCGAGCGAGGCTTTGATCTTCGCCGGCGGGTTCTCACCGGCCGACCGGCGCGCGCATACCCACGCCCACCATACCGCTTCGCGCCTCGGCAGCGCGTGCGCGATGAACCTCACCGCGTCGGGAAACAGGGCTTTCTCCATCAGCAGCGCGACGAAATCCAGCGGATGCAGCTCAGGCCGCACCTGCGCCATCGCCTCCTCGCCGAGTTCGGCCACCGTGGAGATCGCTACCGTTCTCGATTTTGTCTGAGCCGGTGTGCCTCCCATATCAGTTGATCATCACGATGCCGCCCTTTTCCACCAACATCGCGTCGCCGCTTACCTGCGTCATCACAGCCTTGACCTCACACTGGATCTGCGCCTCTACCTTGATCATCATACCCTTGATCGTCACGCCCATCTGATCGATCTTGATGCTGCTCTGGCCCACCTTGAGTTCGATGGACTGCATTGCCTCCGTCTCCATCTTACCCAGATCCAGCTTGGTGTCCTGGTTGCCCATCGCAAGCTTGGTCGATTGGTT
>JAPKZC010001015.1 GCA_026394025.1 Candidatus Solibacter sp. | reverse complement strand
GCAGAATCGAGATGATATCGCCGGCCGGAACGGTCTTGAGATCTATGTGCGGTTCCCCGGGGTCGGGATACATCTTCACGTTCCCCAGTTCGGCGCCCTCCACGATTCCCGCCCAGAGGTACCCCGTGGCCAGCACTCCGATGCTCCGTCCCATCAGCCCTCCTAAAAACGCATCAGCTTGTTGATGCCGTTGAATGCGGCCACCTTGTAACACTCCGCCAGCGTCGGATAGTTGAACACTGTCTCCACGAAGTAATCGATGGTGCCTTTCAGTATCATCACCGCCTGGCCGATATGCAGCAACTCCGTCGCCCCTTCGCCGATGATGTGTACACCCAGGACCTCGCGCGTTTCCCGATGGAAGATTAGTTTCAGCCGGCCGCTGGTGTCCCCGCGGATCTGCCCGCGCGCCGTGTCGCGATAGTATGCCACGCCCACCTCGTAGGGAACGTCCGCCTCCGTCAACTGCTCTTCCGTCTGTCCGGTGAAAGATATCTCCGGAATCGTATAAATCCCGTACGGATAGGTCGCCGGGTTCGAATGAATCTTCAACCCCACCGCGTTGGCCGCCGCCAGCCGCCCCTGCTCCATCGATACCGACGCCAGGCTCGGGAACCCGATAATGTCCCCCGCCGCGAAAATGTTCGGCACCTTGGTCCGGTACTCGGCGTCCACCGCGATGCGTCCGCGGCTGTCGGCATCCAGGCCCGCCGCCGCCAGATTCAGCTCGTCCACGTTGCCCTGCCTGCCCACGGCGTACAGCAGAACATCGCCGCTGATGATCTTGTTGCTCTTCATCCGCGCTACTACGCCATCTTTGCCCTTGTCTTCCACGGCGGCCACTTCTTCATTCAGCCGCATGGTGACGCGATTGTCGCGCAGGTTGTAACTGAGCGCCTCCACCATTTCCGCATCGGCGAATTCCAACAGCCGCGGGCGTTTCTCCACCAGAATCACGCGCGAGCCCAGAATCGCGAACATGCACGTGTATTCCACCCCGATCACGCCGCCGCCCACCACGATCAGCGTCTTGGGAATCTCCGCGATTTCCAGAATCTGGTCGCTGTTGACGATGGTGCGTCCGTTGAGCGGCACGGTTGCGCTACTGGCCGGCTTGGCGCCGGTAGCGATGATCACCGTGGGTGCTTCCAACTCCGCAATCCCGCGCGAGTTCTCCACCCGCACGTGCGTGGCGTCCAGGAAACTGGCCCGCCCCATGATCACTTCCACGCCGTTGCGCGTCAACTGCGCCTTAGTCACGTCCACTTCCGTCTTAATCACCTGGTTGACCCGGAACCCCAGGTCCGCCATGGTGATCTTTTCCTTGACGTGATAGTTGGTGCCGTAGATGCCCTGGTATTGGAACCCGGAAAGGTGCATCACGGCCTCCCGCATGGTCTTGCTGGGAATGGTGCCGGTGTTGACGCAGGCCCCGCCCACAATCTCCCGCTGTTCGATCACCGCCACGCGGCGGCCGCATTTGGCGCCCTGGATGGCCGCCCGCTGGCCGGCCGGTCCGGACCCGATGACGATGATGTCGAATTTCTGCATGAACGCCTGGTGGGGCAGGCGCTCCCGCCTGCCCCACACTATCTTCTAACCGTTGAACCTGTCTTCGATTTCCTTCCAGTTCACCACGTTCCACCACGCCGCCAGGTAGTCCGGACGCCGGTTTTGATACTTCAGGTAGTAGGCGTGCTCCCATACGTCGCAGCCGAACACCGGGTTCTTGCCTTCCATGATCGGGCTGTCCTGGTTCGGCGTCGATACGATCTCCACGCCCGACGCCGTTTTCAGCATCCAGGCCCAGCCGGAACCGAAGCGGCCCAGCCCCGCCGCATTGAACTTTTCTTTGAACGCGTCGAAGCTGCCGAAGCTCCCGGCGATGGCTTGCGCCACGTTACCCACCGGCGCGCCCCCCGCGTTCGGGCCCATGATCTTCCAGAACATGGAGTGGTTGAGATGCCCGCCCCCATTGTTGCGCACGGCCGTGCGGATGTTCTCCGGCACAATCGCGCAGTTATTCGCCAACAGCTCCTCAAGAGTCTTATCGGCCAGGGCCGGAGCGGATTCCAGCGCCTTGTTGAGATTAGTCACATAGGCGTTGTGATGCTTGCCGTGATGAATCTCCATGGTCAGTTTATCGATGTGCGGCTCCAATGCTTCGGGCCCGTACGGCAACGGTGGTAGTGTGAATGACATAGCAGTCTCCTATTGTTTTCTCTGAACGTTTTCGAAAGCATCGGCGAGCCGGAACATCGTGGTCTCGTCGAAGTGTTTCGTCAAAATCTGCATCCCCACCGGCAGCCCTTCCGCGGTATTCCCGCACGGCACGCTCATGCACGGGATCCCCGCCAAACTGCCGGTAATCGTAAAAATGTCGGAGAGGTACATGGCCAGCGGGTCGTCCACCTTCTCTCCCAGCTTGAAGGCCGGGAATGGAGAGACCGGCGCCACGATGGCATCCACCTCTTGAAACGCGTTCGCAAAATCGCGCGCGATCAACGTGCGCACCTTCTGCGCCTTCAGGTAGTACGCATCGTAGTATCCCGCGCTCAGTACATAGGTGCCCAGCATGATGCGCCGCTTGCACTCCGCGCCAAACCCCTCGCCGCGGGTGTTGCGATACATATCGGAAAGCGTGTCGCCGGCTGGCGTTCGGGAAGTGTATCGAACCCCGTCATACCGCGCCAGGTTCGAACTGGCCTCGGCGGTAGCGATGATGTAGTAACACGCGATGGCGTACTCCGTGGCCGGCAGGCTGATCTCCCGCACCTGGCACCCCGGTGCCTTCAATTGGTCCACCCCGCGGGAGATCAGGTCGCCGGTTTCGCTCGTCAAGTGTTTTAGATACTCGACGGGCAGTCCAAGCTTCAAGCCTTTTACATCGCCCGTCAGGCATGCCGAATAATCCGGCACCGGAGCCTCCGCCGATGTGGAATCCCGCGGATCGCGCCCGCCGATCACGCTCAGCACCGTCGCCGCGTCCTTCACGCTGCGCGCGAACGGTCCAATGTGATCCAGCGAGCTGGCGAACGCCGTCAGCCCGTAACGCGAAACCCGCCCGTAGGTCGGCGTCACGCCCACCACGCCACAGAAGGACGCCGGCTGGCGGATGGACCCGCCCGTGTCGCTCCCCAGCGATACCACCGCGGTGCCCTGCGCCACCACCGCCGCCGATCCGCCGCTCGATCCGCCCGGCACCCGATCCAGCGCCACCGGATTCCGCACCGGTCCGAACGCCGAGTTCTCGTTCGACGATCCCATGGCGAATTCGTCGCAATTCGTCTTCCCCAGAATCACCCCGCCGGCCTCTTCGATGCGGATTACCGCCGTCGCATCGTAGGGCGGGATGTACTCCGCCAGCAGGCGCGAGCCGCAGGTCGTCTTCACGCCCTTGGTGACGATCACGTCTTTCACCGCGATGGGCACGCCGCCCAGCACCCCCGGATCTTCGCCGCGCGCGATCCGTTCATCCACGCGTTGCGCCGCCGCCATGGCGCGCTCCGGGCAGAAACGCAGGTAGGCGTTGGTCTTCGCGTTCTCGGCTTCGGCGAAGCGCAGCGCTGCCGTCGCCAGTTCGCCGGCGCTGAATTCGCGCGAGAGCAGAGCCTGCCTCACGCGGTCGATGGTCAGGGAGGGAATGTCCATGCGCGTCGTTTATCGTTCGATGACTTTCGGTACTTTGAAATAGCCGGCGCCGGGTTGCGGAGCGTTGGCCAACGCCGCCTGGTTGCCCAATGGAGTCGCCGGCACGTCGGCGCGCAGGGTGGCCGTTTCTCCGGCCTCGAAGAGCACTTGCGTCATCGGTTCCACGCCCGTGGTATCCACCTCGTTGAGCCGGTCCATATGTTGCAGAATCCCGTCAAGATCCGCCTGGAGTTTGGCGGTTTCCGTGTCGCTGAGCGTCAGATTGGCCAGCCCCGGTAATCTTCACGCTAGTGCCTTTTTCCGCGAAAGCTTGTACAGGCCGCGCATCACCGGGTCGGCGATGGCGTCGGCGTCGTCCGCCAATAGCGCCGGCACCGCCTGCCGCGCCGCCACCGGGTCGCGCCGCCGCGGCACGATGCGGAACTCCAGATCCTCCACCAGGCCCCGCCCCAGCGTCCGGGCCAAATTGTTCAAAATGTGCGGCGTCAGGGCGAACAGCTGGCGCTGCCAGGTATGGTCCTCTACTTCCACCACCAGCCGCGTGCGCACCAGTTTCGCCGGCCGCGTATGTCCGGCAATCTTCTTGCCCACGGCTTCCGGCCACGCCGCGCAACACAGTTGTTCCGGCGTGATCACATCGCCGGACAGTCTCAGTCCCCGGATGAGCTTGCTGGCGCGTTCCATGGTAGGCAGGATCTTGATTTTATCACGGAGGGCCGGTTCCAGTCCGAGCCCCGCCGCACGGGCCGCACGGGCCCTCGCTCCGCGCACGGAGCTACTCAGAACAGGTATTTCAGCGCAAACTGAATCAGCCTGGGCGCCACCGAGTTTTGCGTGACCACGCCGAATGTGGCGGTGCCGGGAGACGTCCCGGGGTTGGCGAATTGCAGGTGATTTAGCGCGTTGTAGAACTCCGTGCGAGCGCGGCATCAGCGACTCGGCGCGGGAGGGACGGTTGCCTTGTGGCATACTCGGATGTAGTACCCCATGACACTAGAGGAAGTCCGCTCTCGATATCGTGACCAGATCGTCGCCGCGGCAAGCCGGCGTGGCGCTCACAACGTGCGCGTATTTGGTTCGGTCGCCCGCGGCGACGAACACGGTGGTTCCGATATCGACTTTCTGGTCGATTTCGAGCCGGGCCGCTCACTCCTCGATCTGACGGGCCTGTGGCTGGATCTGGAGACGGTGCTGGACTGCAAGGTCGACGTCGTTTCCGCCCGCGGGCTCAAACCCCGTCTGGCCTCCGAAGTGATGCGTGACGCTGTCCCGTTATGAGGACGGACCGGCTCCGTCTTCTCGACGCCATCGAGCAGATCGAACTGATCACCACCTTTTCCGCACAGGGCCGGGAAGCGTTCTTCGACGACCTGCTCGTTCAGAGCGCGGTATTGCACCGGTTGGCGCTGCTGGGTGAGGCCTGCCGGGGTGTATCTTCGGAGTTGCGGGAAGCTCACCCTGAAGTTCCATGGCCGCAAATAGTCGGGTTCCGAAATGTGGTCATCCACGAGTACTTCGGAGTCGATCTGGAACTGGTATGGGCAATCGTCGCGGAGCACATCGGAACTCTGGGAGCACAACTCCGCCCGGTCCTGGCCTCCTTGCCTGGTTGACCTTCAGAACAGGTATTTCAGCGCAAACTGAATCAGCCTGGGCGCCACCGAATTCTGCGTGACCACGCCGAATGTGGCGGTGCCGAGAGACGTCCCGGGATTGGCGAATTGCGGGTGGTTCAGCGCGTTGTAGAATTCCGTGCGGAAGGCCAGCACGGCATCCTCGCGCAGTCCGCCGACGCGGAATGTCTTGCCCACGGAGAAATCCGTATTGAATTGGCCAGGGCCGGTCATGATGCTCTGGCCGGCATTTCCGTAGGCGGTGGCGCCATCGGATCCAACCGCGGCCGGCGCGCAGATAGCGGTGGTGTCGATCCAGTGGGTCAGGCGGCTGCCGGTGTCGCCCGCGGTGACCAGCGAGGCATGCGACGCGCCCGGACACAGCGTGACGGTGGCGGGCGCCGCACGGCCATAGACGCCGCCGCCGTTGGGGTCGGCAAGGGTCATGGGGAGACCGCTCTGCACGATGATGATGCCGGCCAGGGTCCAGCCTTTCAGCCGTGCCGGCAACTGGTAATCGAAGTTGGCGGTGAAGCGGTGCGTCCGGTCGAAGCTGGAACGCGCCCAATCCAGGGAAAGATTGCCCGGGTCGTTATAGATAGTGGTGTTCGTGG
Organism: Candidatus Solibacter sp.; assembly: GCA_026394025.1. GTDB lineage: Bacteria > Acidobacteriota > Terriglobia > Bryobacterales > Bryobacteraceae > Solibacter. The sequence continues at coordinate 2,509 of JAPKZC010001015.1, read as the reverse complement.
CGGCCCGGGAGTAAGTATATGTGGTCTGAAACGAGAGCGCGTGCGCGGCCTGCTTGCGGAGCGTGACTTGCATACTGTGGTAGGCGGACGCGCCGGAGAATTCATTAGCGGCCAGCGCGGTGGGCGTTTCCCCCAGGATGGGGACGCGCATTCCGGCGTTCTGTGCGGTGTTGGTGGTGATGCAGTGCGCGGGCACGCCATCGTAGCCGCAGTTGACGCCCTGTCCGGCAGTCGCCAGCAGCGGTTGGTTGAGACCGCGCGCCAGCAGCAGACGCCTGCCCTCGCTTCCCACGTAGCCAATGTCGAAAGTAAGGCCGCGGCGCAGGCGGAACTGGCCGCTGATGTTCCATTGGTGAAGGCGTGGAACAACGTAATCCGGACCGGCTATGCGGTCGGAGAGCTGCGAGGTGGGAGTGCGCGGTACGTAGCCCAGCGTGGTGGTGGGAAAAGGTTTTTGCAGGCTGGAGAGGTTGTTGCTGGAATCCGTATTCGTGAACCCCTGGGCGAACGGCGGCGAGGTGAATAGCGGAGTTCCGCCGGCGTTGCCGCTGTAACTGGCCGTCTGGTAGAAGAGTCCGTAGCCTCCGCGCACCGAGAGCCGGCCGCCGGCGCCCAGCGGCTGCCACGCGAAGCCGATGCGCGGGGCGAACGTATCGCGCGGCGCGCTATTGCGGTAGAAACTGTTGGTGGAGCGCACGAAGACGCCGGTGGGCGGCGGGCCGAAGGCTTGGCCGGTATGGGGGTTCACCAGCCGGGCATCATAGTTGGCGGCAACGGTGTTCCCGGCCAGCGTGCCCGACGCGGGCGGAATCCCGGCATCTCTCAGCAGTTCGGGCCAGGCGTTGCCGATGGCGCCCGAGCCATCCAGCGCCGGACCGATGTACTCCCAGCGGAGGCCGAGATTCAGAGTGAGGCGGGAACTGACTTTGAAATCGTTCTGCACGAAGGCAGCGCCGTAGTAACTGCGGTAGTTGTACTGGACCTGTCCCACTGGCCCCACGCCTTCGCTGGCCTGGACGGACTGAATGTTGCTGCGCCCGGCCGGGCTGAGGTTGCCCGACGCTGGGAGGCCCAGCAGGAAATCGCTGAACGTCTGGAAGGTGATCCGGCCGCGGGCGGCGCCGGGGTCGTCGCGGAAGTTGGTCTGCGTCAGGAAGAACCCGCCGGCGCGCGTCTTGTGGTTTCCGTGGACCCAGGCGAGGTTGTCCGCCCACGAGTAGTATCTATTCTCGGTGCCGAAATCGTTGCCCAGCGTGCCGAAGACGCGGAAGCTGCCTAGCGGACCCAGCACGGTCATCTCCGGCGGCTGGTCGAAAAAACGGTCAGCCGCGGTCATCCCTAGCACCGTCGCCGCCGGTGTACCCTCGCCATGAGCGATCTGAAGCCCTCGCGTAAAGCTCATCCGTGCTTCATTTACCAGAGCTTTATTCAACGATGACGTGAGGTAGAGGCTGGCCACATAATCGCGCGCCGTCAGGGCTTGGGGGGTTCCCTGCCCCTGCACCATCGGGGCGCCGGGGTAGCCCTGGGGCGAACCGAAAGAGCGATACTGATCGATCGTGGCCAGGTATGCGCGCGCTGCCACCGTGTGTTTGGGCGTGGCCAGATAGTCGCCATTAATCAGGTACTGATTCTCGTTGTATTTCGAAGGCAGGCTGAAGGAGGAGAAGCCCAGACCGGCATTGCTTCCCGTGGTCAGCACGGTCTGGGGCACCGGGACCAGCCAACCGCCGGTGCCCGTCTTGAGTTGCAGGATGCCAAGCGCGACTGGGTTGATGGGCGCAGTGGCGGCTGTCGCCTGATTGCTGCAATCGAGCTGCTTTCCCCCGGCGAAGGTCAGGTAGCGGCGGTCCAGCGGGTGATTGGCGGGACAGAACTGCGCTGCCAGGCCGGCGGCGGATCGGTCGTTCGTCAAGGGCGGAAGAATGGGGTTCGAAGTCGAAGTGGCATCCAGTCCGTTGACCTGCCGGGTGCCCTGGAATGAGCCGAAAAAGAAGAGCTTCTTGCCGCGCACGGGGCCTCCCAACGTAGCCCCGAACTGGTTCTGTTTGAGATTGGGCTTGGACTGTCCGGTAGCGTTGCGGAAGAAGGAGTTGGCGTTGAACAGGTCATTGCGGACGAATTCCCAGGCGTCGCCGTGATACTCATGCTCGCCGCGCTTGGTGATAAGGGCGGTGGTCGGCACCTGCGCGCCGTAGACCGCGTCATATTGAGAAGTCTGGATCTTCAGTTCCGAAACGGTATCGGGATTGGGCGCTGCGCTGGGCGCGAATGCGCCGTCCAGGGTGTAGCCGCCGGCGCCCGTGTTGCCGTTGACATTCACGCTGCCCGTGCCACGGCCCAGCGTGCCGGCGTTATTGACGTCGGCGGCGGAACCCGAAGCCATGGACAGAATCTGCGTGAAGTTGCGCGTGGTCAGCGGGACCGCCGTAATGGCCTTGGCATCGAGCGAAGTGCTGGTGGAGGACGTGGTGACGGTGATACGACACTGGCAGGGGACTGGCTCGGC
>JAPKZC010000514.1 GCA_026394025.1 Candidatus Solibacter sp. | reverse complement strand
GGTCGAGGGGAAGAGCTGCAACGCCTGTCACAAAGGGGCCCTGGCTCTGCCAGGCCAGACCGCGTACACGGTTTCGGCCGAGATCGCTGCCGCGATGTGGAATCACACGGCGCGGATGAAGAGCAGCGGGCCGCTGCGACCCGAGGAGCTGCGGCGCATCGTGGGCTACCTCTGGAGTTGCCAGTTTGAGGACGAAGGCGGTGACGCAGCCCGCGGCGAGAAGCTCTTCCGCGCCAAGGCTTGCGCGAGCTGCCATGGCTCCGGTGCACCCTACCTGGCCTACGGTGAGGAGTCCAATTCCTACGGCAGGGTCGCCGTGCTCTGGTACCACGGCCCCGAGATGCTCCGGCAGATGAAGGTCAAGAACGTCGCCTGGCCTCAATTCAGCGGCGGCGAGATCAATGACGTGATCGCCTTCCTCAAGGCGTCCAAGTAGGGGCCTGTTCTGAAATAACTGTGCCATTTTTGGGTGGCGCACGCACTCCTCGATGCCGCGCCGGCATTCGTGCCGGCGCTTCGGGTGCCGCGCGGAAGAAGGTGTCAGGACGAGCCTCCGAACTCCTGATCTCGCGGAATTTAGGCTGAGCCAAGTTTGTAGACCAACCGGAGATCCGTGCCGGGAAAGACAGTTTCCGTGGCGGTGAGTTCCTCGCATAGGTAACGGACCGCGGTATCGTGGGCCGCCTGCGTCAGATGATGCAAACAGACCGTCAGCGTCTTGGCTTCGGGATCGGGAATCAAGTCGGCCTCGGTGTGGTGGACCTGCCGCAGTAAAGCGCGTGCATCGTCGGAGCGTTTCAGCTTTTCGCGGACGCTGGAAGCGATGCTGGTTTCCGCGCGATACGCGATCATTTGGATGGTGTCGAGGAAGTACTTTCGCTCCGTGCGCAGGCGCGTGAAACGGTCTGCTTTTGGCAGTTCCTGAACCGGGATCTGGCGGGGCGTCTGTGTGCGCCGCAGTTTGAGTTGATTTAATGGCGGCTGGATTTGCTCGATACGTTCTCGCAGTTCTCCCTGAAGCTGCTCGTACTGGCGGACCACCGCTTCCGACAGGGGTTGAGTGAGACCCACATTCGGCTGCAGTTGCCGAAGGCTCTTCAACTCCGCGTTATTCTTGCGGACCTCGCCATCTAACACTCGCCACGCCGGGTTGAGCACGGTCACGGCAGCAGGAATCTCTTCGGTCCCATATTGCACAAGAGAGCATCTAAACCAAAGTGTTCTTGCATATACTTGAAGTAGTTTTCTTGCGACCAGCGAGCCATCAGAGCCACTGTTTGCGAGGCCGCGTTTCCCGTGAAATTCGTGCTTACCATCGAAACCCGATGGCCGTCGGCGGCCAGCTTGCGCACTTCCCGCACCCACAGCCCCGGCCGCTTGCCCAGATAGGTTCCCCGCTCCGCCAGCTTCATCGGCAGGGTCTCCCCACTGACCACCTTCACGGCTTGTTCCTGGAATTCCTCCGCCCTCCAGTCCTCCCCGTCCGGATAGCGATGCCAGGTGAGCGCCGCGATCCGCTGCTGCCGCAGTTCCAGAAACAACTCCGGGCTGTAGCCCTCCCGGTCGAAGACCACGCTGAAGCGCGGCGCCCGGGGGTCGGCGGCCATGCGCTCTCGATGCTCCGCCGACAGAGGTCCGTTGGCCTCCAGCCACGGCAGCAGGTCTCCGCGCAGCGCCTGGACCAGCCCGTGATCGACTGCCTGGTTGACCTAGCAGAACGGTTCGCCGTCCAGCGCATTCACCCAGCAGTCCGTCGTGGCACGCAGGTAGAAGCGCTCGCGTGGCACATCGTGCCGCGGCAACTTGGTCAATTCCCCGTGCTATACCCGCACGTGCCCATCGATATAGAACGCCAGACCACAGGACTGCTCGGTTTCCTGCTGGCTGATCCATTCCTTGGCCAAGGCCAAGGCCAAGGCCAAGGCCAAGGCCAAGGCCAAGGCCGCGTTCCAGCGCGCCGCCCGGCCCAACTCCGTGCACAGCCGCTTCAGTTTCTCGCGCAGCGTGCGCACTTCCGGAATCCGGTCCAACCCCAGCAGGTTGCCCCACTCCCCCGGCGCCGCGTAGCGCAACTGCTCGCTGGAACGGATGCGCGCCAGCGCCATCAGCGCCAGCAACACCAACACGCTGCTCAGGCCATAGAAGCCGTTGGGTAACGCGTGTAGAGCTCCGCGCTGTGGCGCAGCAGCCCCACCGCCATGAGCGCCGGCAGCGCCAACAACACGCCCCCTTGCGGGATATCCCGCGCCGCCTCGAAGACGATGGGCGCGGCTTCCAACTCACCCATCGCCGCCGCCACACGCTCCAGCGACCGGGTCGCCCCGTAGCCCATCGGCGCACTGCTGTCGATCTCGCTGCGCTCGCGCTTATTGCTGGCGAAGTTTTCGTCTGGGGTCAGCCCCTTTTTTAACCGCGTGCAACCGTCCGTCGTCAATCGCTTTGTGCAGCGTGGTGCCCGCCACCCCGATCTCGCCACTCCCCTCCGGTACGCTCTTGCCCTCGTCCAACAGGGCCTGCGCGCGCTGCGTCACCTCTGGGGTCGGCACGTTCGCCGAACGCCGCCGCGGCTGGGGGGAAGAACCCCGCCGCTCCGTGTTCCCGCCGCACTTTCATGTATCGTTTCACCGTCGCCAACGGCACTCCAAACGCCCGCACGATGTCTTGCTGTCGTAGCGTCTTGCTGGCGACCAGTTGGCTGGT
>JAPKZC010000485.1:3442-7022 GCA_026394025.1 Candidatus Solibacter sp. | reverse complement strand
CCAATGAGTTGGCGCCCGGCGCCGGCGCAGCCTACGTGTTCGTACGGAGCGGCGGCGTGTGGAACCAGCAAGCCTACCTGAAACCTGCCGCGGTGGGGACTTCGCAGGCAAACGACCACTTTGGTGCGGCCATCGCGGTGAGCGGGGACACGGTAGTGGTGGGGGCCTTCCAGGAAGACAGCTCCTCCACCGGGATTAACAGCACGCCCAATGAGGTCGCCGGCGGCGCCGGTGCGGCGTACGTGTTCGCCCGCAACGCCGGCGCGTGGAGCCAGCAGGCCTACCTGAAACCGGCCGCGGTGGGGCCCGGTGGACAGGCAGGTCACCTCTTTGGCACATCCGTGGCGGTAAGCGGGGACACGGTGGCGGTGGGGGCGAGCCACGAATCCAGCTCAACGTTGGGAATCAACACCACGCCAAATGACGGGGCAGGCTCCTCGGGCGCCGTGTATGTGTTCACCCGCAGCGCCGGGGTGTGGAGTCAGCAGGCGTACGTCAAGCCGTCAGCCGTTGGAACCACGCAGGCAGGGGACAACTTCGGCAGTTCGGTCGCGCTGAGCGGGGACACGCTGGCCGTGGGAGCGGACGGGGAAGACAGTTCCACATTGGGCATCAGCAGCACGCCCAACGAGTCGGCAGCCATCGCCGGCGCGGCATATGTGTTCTCCCGCAGTGCGGGAGTGTGGAGCCAGCAGGCGTACCTGAAGCCGGCCGCAGTGGGGTCCTCGCAGGCCGGTGACCAGTTTGGCTGGTCGGTGGGGGTGAGTGGGGACACCGTAGTGGTGGGCGCGTACCTCGAAGACAGCTCCACATTGGGCGTCAACAGCACGCCCAATGAGGGCGCAGCCGATTCCGGCACGGCCTACATCTTCAGCCTTCCGGATAGCGGAACGTCGGGCGGAAGCAAAGCGGAGATCACCAGCCCCTCCCCCGGTTCCACGCTGGGCGGCGCCACGGTCACGTTCGTCTGGAGCGCAGGTTCGGGCGCGGTTGCCTATTGGCTGGATGTGGGGTCGGCGCAGGGCCAGGGAAACCTCTTCGGGCAGAACGTCGGCCTGGCAACCAGCCAGACCGTCAACGGACTCCCCACGGACGGAAGCACGGTCTACGTGAAGCTGTGGACCCTGCTAGGGGGCACCTGGCTTTCCAACGATTGCACGTACACGGCGGGGGGCATAAACACGAAGGCAGTGATCACGTTACCCGCGCCCAACTCGGTGTTGGGCGGTGCCAGCGTCACATTCACGTGGACCGCCGCTGCCGGCGCGGGGGCCTATTGGCTGGATGTGGGATCGGCGCAGGGCCAGGGAAACATCTTCGGGCAGAACGTGGCCCTGGCAACCAGCCAGACCGTCAACGGAATTCCCACCGATGGAAGCACGCTCTACGTCAAGCTGTGGACGTTGCTCGGCGGCACGTGGCTATACGGCGACTACACGTACAAATCGGGCAGCGCGAATGCCAAGGCCGCGATGCTGCTGCCGGCGCCCACCACGGTATTGAGCGGCGCCACTGTCACGTTCACGTGGAGCGCGGGCTCAGGTGCGGCGTCCTATTGGCTGAGTGTGGGATCGGCGCAAGGGCAAGGGAACACTTTCGCGCAGAACGTGGCCCTGGCAACCAGCCAGACGGTGACCGGGCTTCCTACGGACGGAAGCACAGTCTACGTGAGGCTGTGGACACTGCTCGGCGGCACATTGCCGTTCAACGATTACACGTACAAGGCGGCGGGCGGAAACACCAAAGCCGCGATCGCGAGCCCTACGCCCGGCTCGGCACTCAGCGGCTCTAGCGTCACATTCACCTGGAACGCCGCGAGCGGTGCGGTGGTCTATTGGCTGAATGTCGGCACCGTGGCTGGCGGACGCAACCTCTACGACCAGAGCGAGGGCCTTTTGACGTCCCAGGCGGTGACCGGGCTGCCCACCGACGGCAGCACTATTTATGTGCGGCTTTGGACCGGGAACGCCAGTGGGTATCAGTACAACGACCACACCTTCAAGGCATCCGGCGGCGGCAAAGCGGTGATGACGGCGCCGGTGCCGGCCTCGGTGCTCAGCGGAACCAGCGTCACCTTCAGTTGGAGCGCTGCCATCGGTGCCACCTCCTATTGGCTGGACGTGGGCACCGTGGCCGGCGGATTCAATCTGTACACCCAGGGCGAAGGGTTGTTGATGTCCCAGACTGTGACCGGGTTGCCCACGGGCGGGAGCACGATCTACGTGCGGCTTTGGTCGGCGATTGGCGGCATATGGCAGTACAACGACTCTACGTACAAGGCGGCCCCGTGATGACACACCGCGCTCGAATTTGCCTGGTGCTTTGCGTTTTGGCCAAGGTGGTCCTGGCGCAGGATCCGCGGATCGATGCCGCTTCCGTCTCCAACGCCGGAAGCTACATCGCGCCCGGCTACCCCAATGGCGGCGTGTCCCACGGCGGCATGTTCATCGTCAAGGCCGCGGCCGGGAGCGGCGCCTTCGGTGCGTGCGGTGTCAAGGTGGCGGATGCGTTTCCTATCGCCACGTCGATGGGCGGCACCAGCATGAAAATCGCCATGGGCGGAAGCTCATTCGATGTCCCCATGATCTACGTGGTGGCATGCGCGGGAACCGACCAGCTTGCCGGCATCGTGCCTTCCAGCGTGCCGCCCGGCGCAGGCACCCTCACGGTGACCTACAACGGACGCAGCGGCAGTTCGCCCATCACGGTAGTGGACCGCACCCCCGGTTTCTTCACTATTAACCAAGGCGGGACCGGCACGGCCATCATCCAGAACTACAACTCCGCCACGGACTTGGCGATCAACACTTTGGCCACACCGGCGAAACCTGGACAGATCGTCATCGCCTGGGGCACGGGCCTGGGGCCGGACGGACACTCCGACGTCGACGCGCCGCAACCCGCCGACATCCCCGTCAACCTGGAACTGTTCGTCGGCGGCAAGCTGGCCAGCGTAGCGTACAAGGGACGTTCGGGTTGTTGCGCAGGCATCGACCAAATAGTGTTTCAGGTGCCGGACGGCCTGGATGGATGCTACGTGCCGGTAGTTGCCAAGATTGGAAACGCTGTCAGCAACTTCACCACGATGTCGGTATCCGCAACAGGCGGTGCGTGTGGGGACGCCGGCGGACTCAGCGCGTCCGATATCCAGGCGGCGCAGCGCAACAACAAAATCCGGCTGGGGATCATGGACCTGTTCCGCGCCGATATCGAACTGGTGACCGGGGCGAACACCGGCTTCGTCACGCGCTATGACGAGGCCGCCGCGGTTTTCACCGATCTCACCTTTGGTGAACTGCTGGGCATGCCGGTGCGAGAGATCTCGACACCGGGCTCTTGCACGGTGTGGCGCGGGGACGCGAATGACTCTATTCTGAATCGCCCGCCCGTGCTGGCCCCGCACATCAACCTGGATGCGGGAACCATCACGGTGCAGGGCGCCGCCGGGTCCAGCGCGATGAACTATCGAGGCGATTACTATTCCGCGCTGTTGGGCACCGCGTCGTCTTCGGAGCCGCCCTCCGGCCCGGGACCAACCAGCGGGTTTCTGGAGCCAGGAACGTTCACCGTCTCCTCGCCG
>JAPKZC010000485.1:0-3393 GCA_026394025.1 Candidatus Solibacter sp. | reverse complement strand
GGGCGGCGGGCCGCTCCCCGGGGGCAGGCTCATCGGCGCCTTCAATGCCCAGATCGCGGTGGCGGCGCCGCCCAGGTTCGACAACCGTTTTGCAGTGGGCAGCGTGCAGCGCGGCCAGGGAGTGACGGTCAACTGGTCCGGTGTGGATGCTGGAGCACTGGTGGAGATTCGCGGCGTTTCCGCTCCCAACGATCCGGCAGTGCCGCCGGTGACATTTTTCTGCGTGGAGAAGGCGGGCGCCGGGCAGTTCACCATCCCTGCACACGTGTTACTGAGCCTTCCGGTCGCCGGCCCTTCCACTGCGGCGAGCGGCAGCGCGCTGGGCCTGAGTGTCGGCGTGACCGGGGTGGCCCGCTTCACTGCGCCGGGCGTGGACGCCGGCCTGCTGCGCTACAGCGCGTTGTCCGGACGGAGTGTCAGTTTTCAATAGGAGCGGGCAAGGTCGCGGTCCGGTGGATTGTGTAGATTATCGATCATCGAATAGGCCCTCGTGCGCGGATTGGGCCGGTCGTGCGGTTTTCATGTAGAATCTTCAACGGTGGAGTGGCACTGCCAGCACTCCGCGATTTCCTTTTCCAGGAGCCAACTGCATGCCTACCCTCGAGACCACGCTCGGCGGAATGCCGCTGAGCCTCAAACGTCGTTACGAAAACTACATCGCCGGCGAATGGATGCCCCCCGTCTCACAGGGCTACTTTGAGAACACCACGCCCATCACCGGCAAGGTCCTCTGCGAGATCCCCCGCTCCAACGCCGCCGATATCGACCGCGCGCTCGACGCCGCACATGCTGCCCGCCGTGATTGGGGCAAAACTCCCGTCGCCCGGCGCGCGCGCATCCTCGAACAGATTGCCGAACGAATGGAGCAAAACCTCGAACTCCTCGCCACCGTCGAAACCTGGGACAACGGTAAGCCCATCCGCGAAACCACCTTCGCAGATATCCCACTCGCCGTCGATCACTTCCGCTACTTCGCCGGCGCCATCCGCGCACAGGAAGGCTCCATCTCCGAAATTGACGCGACTACCGTCGCCTACCACTACCACGAGCCGCTCGGAGTCGTCGGCCAGATCATCCCCTGGAACTTCCCCATCCTGATGGCCACGTGGAAGCTCGCGCCCGCCCTCGCCGCCGGCAACTGTGTTGTCCTCAAGCCCGCCGAACAAACGCCCCTCTCCATACTAGTCTGGCTGGAACTGGTCGGCGATCTCCTCCCCCCGGGCGTGCTCAACGTGGTCAACGGCTTCGGCCTCGAGGCCGGCAAGCCCCTCGCCTGCAGTTCGCGCATCGCCAAGATCGCTTTCACCGGCGAGACCACCACGGGCCGCCTGATCATGCAGTACGCCTCGCAGAATCTGATCCCGGTCACGCTCGAACTGGGCGGCAAGAGCCCCAACATCTTCTTCGAAGACGTCATGGCCAAGGACGATGCCTTGCTCGATAAGGCCATCGAAGGCCTGGTGCTGTTCGCGCTCAACCAGGGCGAGGTCTGCACCTGCCCCTCGCGCGCCCTCATCCAGGAATCCATCTACGAGCGCTTCATGGAAAAGGTGCTGCCGCGCGTCAAGGCGATCCGCCAGGGCAATCCGCTCTCGAGCGACACCATGCTGGGCGCCCAGGCATCGAGCGAACAACTCGAGAAGATTCTCTCCTATCTCGATATCGGCCGACAGGAAGGCGCCGAGGTCCTCACCGGCGGCGCGCGCGCCGTCTTCGAAGGCGAAATGTCCGGCGGCTACTACGTGCAGCCCACCGTCTTCAAGGGCAGGAACAGCATGCGCATCTTCCAGGAAGAGATCTTCGGACCCGTCGTCAGCGTCACCACTTTCAAGGACGACGAAGAGGCCCTTGCACTCGCCAACGACACCTTGTACGGTCTCGGCGCCGGCGTCTGGACCCGCGACATGAACCGCGCCTACCATTTTGGTCGCGAGATCCAGGCCGGTCGCGTCTGGACCAACTGCTATCACCTGTATCCGGCCCACGCCGCCTTCGGCGGCTACAAGCAGTCCGGCTTCGGCCGCGAGAACCACCGCATGATGCTCGACCACTACCAGCAGACCAAGAACCAGCTCGTCAGCTACAGCCCCAACGCCCTCGGTTTCTTCTAGACCAGGAGACCGGCATGAAGCTGCAACCCCAACAGGTCCTCGCCACCGACTTGGCTCTGGCGCTCATCGATAGACTCAAGGCCCGTCACGGCGATCTGATGTTCCATCAGTCCGGCGGATGCTGCGACGGCAGTTCTCCGATGTGCTTCCCACGGGGTGAGTTCCTGTTGGGCGAAAACGACGTCCAGCTCGGCGAAATCGGCGGCACACCGTTTTATATGAGCCGCAGCCAGTTCGAATACTGGAAGCACACACAGCTCACGGTCGATGTGGTGCCCGGCCGCGGCGGCATGTTCTCCCTCGAAGGTCCGGACGGCCTGCGCTTCCTGATCCGCTCCCGCCTGTTCACCGACGATGAATACGCCGCACTCCAGTCCGCCGGCCGCGTGTAAGCGGCGGCACTCAGAAAACGGCCGCTGTAACGCGGCAACCGGTTTCCGTCGGCGCGTCGGCGCGAGCAGAACCGACTGTTCCGGCGAGTGGCTGGGGGCTTCTCAAAAAACACGAGAAACAAGTAGCGACCCCGAGCTGGGTTACTCGGGACATGCACTCAGAAAGCGGCGGTGGGAGGGATCTCACCGCCATGGATGCTGTCTGTGCCTTTTCAATATTACTGGTTTGAGAGCTGTTTGTCTGGACGAGAGGCATTTCGACTGACGTATTTCGACTGATACCTACTGAACCGCCACCCCTGCTTGAGAGGCCACCGCAACTTCCTGCCGCCGCTCGGCCTCCACCTGGCGTTTCTCGGCCGCACACTGGCGTGCGGCGATCTCGTCGAGTGCGCGGCGTTTCGCTTCCATCCGGACATGGAAGTAGCGCGAGAGCATGGCGCGAGAGACGTGCCCGGCGATGCTCATGATTACCTCATCGCCCGCGCCGGGTCGTTGGCGGCAATAGGCTATCACCTGTAGCCAAGCGAGGGATTGAATCGCTCCCAATAACGTGCCGCCTGGTCCGAGGGCCATGTCGTAGATGGGCCCGCTGTGGAAATCCGCGAAGCGCACAGGGGCGGCTGATTGAAGCGCGCAATGATTTGCCGCCTCAAACGCTCGAATGTCCCTGGTAGTAAACTGAAGAGCCCGTATCCATTCGTCTGGATTGTCAGGCGCACGAATTCCGAGATTGCCCCGAACGGTTGAATCGAAAGCGGGCCCGACGCGCCCTTCCGCTAGCAGACGCGGGCCACTTCTGTCGCGCCAAGGGAACCAGTTCTGATCGCGACTTCGGTGTCACGGTCTCAGCCAGGACGCCTTAATCCCATCTCGTGCTCAAGGCGTCC
>JAPKZC010000562.1 GCA_026394025.1 Candidatus Solibacter sp. | reverse complement strand
GGTGTTTTCGCTGGAGTTTTGCAAGTCAGTGACTGATACTCTACAAATATTATCTCCTTTCCTTCCCATCACTTGACCCTACCCCTATTTCAGACTCCACCCCTTCCCCATGCTATAGCTCAAAGCGGAAGGACCCCATGCCACGTTCCCAAAAACCCGTCTCCGAAAAACGACTCGCCGCCAATCGCGCCAATGCCGCCCAATCCACCGGACCCCGCTCCCCGGGAGGCAAAGCCCGATCCGCCCAGAACTCCCGAAAGCACGGTTTCACCGCCTCCACCTTCGCTGTCGTCCGCCTCGAGGACATCGAAGACGTCGCCCGCCTCAGGCAAGACCTCATCGCCTGCTACCAGCCCGTCAATTCCCAGGAGCTTTTCGCCATTGAGCGCATTGCCCTCGCCCAGCAGTCCCTCCTCCGCGCCGCGCGCCTCGAAATCGGCATGTTTACCACCTCCCTCAATGAGTCGATGGAGGGTAATGGCCGGCCGACTGTCTGGATCAGCCCCCTACTCGTCAACGAGGATATGCCGACCACCTGCGCCCAAAACCGCAACTTCCTCCTCGCCGATGGCTTCCACCGCCTCTCCAAGGAATCCAATAGCTGGTCCCTCTTCCTGCGCTATCAGGCCCAGAGCGAACGCCTCTATCGCCGCGCCGTCGAGGAATTCGACCGCCTCAAAGCCCTCCGCCAGGAGTTGCCAAACGAACCCATCGTGGAGGCTCAACCCGAGCCAAACGAAACCGCTTGCCCCCCTCCGCAAACGCAGCCCGCCCCTTCCGAAAGCCAGCCCGGACTCCCCCCTCTCCGTCGTCCCGACGGGGAGTTTGTCTTTCACTCCCAAAGCCTGCCTCTCCGCTCCGTCCCTGCCCCACTGCCTGACCCGGACCCGAACGTGCCGGCCCAATCACGCCGATAACCGGCGCCTGAGACTCGCCCATCGCGCCTCGGCATCGCCGGCCGGGGAGCACGCCACACCAGCGAATTTATGTTCAACTGGGAGGCAACTGGTACCTCAGGGAGCCAGCGCGGGAGTTATACCGAAGCGGTCGCTCCCGGCTGCCAGCGCCACGGGCGCGGATTTACCACCGGACTGGCGGCGAGCCTCACCGCGCACGCGGCGCAGCCCGCGCGCCCCAACGTTCTCTGGACCACCTGCGAGGATACTGGTCCGCAACTGCGCTGTTGCGGCGACGAGTATTCGGTGACGCCGAACCTGGACCGGCTGGCGGCGCGCGGGACCATCTATCGCAACGCGTGGTCGAATGCGCCGGTCTGCGCGCCGGCCCGCACCACCATTATCAGCGGCCTCTATCCGCCCTCCACCGGGGCCGAGCACATGCGATCGATGGTCAATCTGCCGGCTGCCATGAAGCTGTTCCCGCAGTACCTGCGCGAGGCGGGCTACTACTGCACCAACAACGCCAAAGAGGATTACAACCTCGCCCAGCCCGGCAAGGTCTGGGACCTGTCCAGCAAACAGGGACACTGGCGGCAGCGTGCGGCGGGCCAGCCGTTCTTCTCCGTTTTCAACCTGGAAATCACCCACGAAAGCCAGATCCGCACCCGGCCCCACCAGTGGATTCACGACCCCGCCAAGGCGCGTGTCCCGGCCTACCATCCCGATACCCTGGAAGTCCGCCAGGATTGGGCGCAGTCCTACGACAACATCACTACCATGGACACCCAGGCGGGCGCCATTCTGGGCGAACTGGCCAAGGACGGCTTGGCTGACGACACCATTGTATTCTTCTACGGCGATCACGGTTCGGGCATGCCGCGCAGCAAGCGGTGGCCCTACAACTCGGGACTCAATGTGTCCATCCTGGCGCACATCCCCGATAGGTTCCGTCATCTGGCGGCGCCGGAATACCGCCCGGGGACCAGTTCGGACCGGCTGGTGGGATTCGTCGATCTGGCTCCCACCATGCTCAGCCTGGCGGGGCTGAAGGCGCCTGACTATTACCAGGGTACGGCGTTCCTCGGTTCTGAACGCAAGCCCGAGCGGCCATTCAACTACGGTTTCCGCGGACGCATGGATGAGCGTTACGACATGGTGCGGTCGGTCCGCGACAAGCGCTACATCTACATCCGCAACTACATGCCGCACAAGATCTACGGCCAGAACATCGACTACATGTTCGAGACGCCCACCACGCGGGTGTGGAAGAAACTGTACGACGAAGGCAAATTGAACGCGGCGCAATCGCGCTTCTGGCAGACCAAGCCGGCGGAGGAACTGTTCGATCTGGAGAAGGATCGCGATGAGGTGAACAACCTGGCGCAAGCGGCCGCGCACCGGGAGATTCTGGCCCGCCTGCGCGATGCACAGCGGCAACTGGCGGTGGAAGTGCGCGATGTCGGATTCCTGCCCGAAGCGGAGATCCACAGCCGCGGCGCCGCGTCCTCGCCGTACCAGGCGGGACACGACGCCGCGAAATACCCGCTGGAACGGATTATGGCCGCGGCGGAATTGGCGGCGGGGTTGCAGCCGGAGGCGATGCCCAAACTCATCCAGGGGCTGGGTGATGGCGATAGCGCGGTGCGCCACTGGTCCGCAATGGGCATCCTGATGCGCAGCGCGGAGGCGGTCCGGCAGGCCGAGAGCGCTCTCAAGAAAGCCATGGCGGACCAATCCCCATACGTCCGGATAACCGCCGCGGAGGCGCTCGGCCGTCACGGAAAGGAAGGCGGGCGATCTTGCGGCCGTGCTCGCGCTGCTGCTGGCGCTGGCGCCGGCGGACCGCAACGGCGCCTACGTGTCTTTGTTCGCCCTGAATGCATTGGACTCCTTGGGGGCGAAGGCCAAAGCGGCATTGCCTGCCATCCAAGCGATGCAAGTGGTGGATGACAAGGTGGACGCCAGGGCGCAGAAGTATGGCGGGAACATCGTCAAGAAGATGGTGAAGGAGCTGGGATGATGAAGTGGCATAAGGCCCCGCCTTGTGCTTCCGGCCGGAGCTCGGACCCCGGCCGAACCACGCGGCGGCGGGAATTCTGTGGGGCATTGGCGGCGGCCCCGTTTGTGGCGCTTGCGCAGGCGGCGGCCAATCCGCCGAACATCGTGTTCGTCCTCACGGACGATCAGGGGTACGGCGATCTGGCGTGCCTCGGGAATCCTATCGTCAAGACCCCGAACCTGGACCATCTGCATGGCGAGAGTGTGCGCTTTACCGATTTTCGCGTGAGCCCGACCTGCGCGCCCACCAGAACGTCACTGCTAACGGGTCGCCACGAGTTCAAGTCCGGGGTCACGCACACCATCAATGAGCGTGAGCGGATGAGCCTGAAGGCCACGACGCTGGCGCAGGTGCTAAAGTCCGCGGGCTACACCACCGGGATCTTCGGCAAGTGGCACCTGGGTGACGCGGCGCCGTATCAGCCCAACCGCCGGGGCTTCGATGAGGTGTTCATCCATGGCTGCGGGGGCATCGGGCAGCATTATCCGGGGACGTGCGGCGATGCGCCTGGCAACACTTACTTCAATCCGGCGATCTTGCACAACGGCATTTTCGAGAAGACCGAGGGCTTCTGCACGGATGTGTTCTTCGACCGTGGGATTCAGTGGATCGACCGCAAACGCAGAGCTGGCTCGCCGTTCTACGCCCAAATCGCGACCAACGCGCCGCACGCTCCCTTGAGTTGCCCGCCGGAGTACAAGCGGATGTATCGGGATGCGGGCCTCGACGATGCTACCGCGACCTACTTCGGCATGGTGACCAACATTGATGACAATGTGGGAAAACTGATGGACCGGCTGAAGGACTGGGATCTGGAGCGGGGCACCCTGTTGATCTTCATGACCGACAACGGGGGCACGGGCGGGGTAAAGGTGTTCAATGCCGGAATGCGCGGAATGAAAGGGACGCCGTACCAGGGTGGCACGCGGGTGCCGGCGTTCTTCCGCTGGCAGGGCACGTTCAAACCGGGGGACGTGAGCCGGCTGGCGGCGCACATCGACATTTTTCCTACGCTGGCGGAACTGGGCGGCGCGAAGATGCCGGCCGGGCTACAGGTGGATGGGCGCAGTCTGGCGCCCCTGCTGAGGGATGGCCAAGCAGCATGGCCGGACCGCAATCTCTTCACGCACGTGGGCCGGTGGGACAAGGGGAAGGCAGCCGAAGCCAAGTACGCGAAGTGCCGCGTGCGCAACAACCGGTTCAGTATGGTGAGTCCCGGTCCCGGCAAGGGATGGGAACTCTACGATCTGCAGAGTGACCCGGGAGAGAAGACCGACGTTTTGGCGAACTTCCCGGATGTGGTGCGGAAGATGGACGCGGCCTACGACCAATGGTGGCAGGATATTCTGCCGTGCCTGGAGAACGAAGACGCGGCGCCGCCCGCCGAGAACCCGTTTGTGGAACTCTATCGCAAGCAGTTCGGCGGCGCGCCGGGTTAAGAATGCTAGAATCATACTTTCTCATGGCCAAATCCATTGATGAACTGCAAACCATTGCCAAGCGTGTACGGCGTGACATCGTCGAGATGATCGCTGCCGCCAAATCGGGGCATCCCGGTGGATCGCTTTCGGCGGTCGAACTGGTAGTCGAACTGTATTTCAATCACATGCGGATTGATCCGGCGAACCCGAAGTGGGCGGATCGCGACCGCTTCATCTTGTCGAAGGGGCACGCCGCGCCGGTGCTCTACAGCGTGATGGCGGAGCGCGGATACGCCGATGCGCCAAAGGACAAACTGAATACGCTGCGCCAATTCGGCAGCGTGTTCCAGGGTCATCCCGACATGCGCTTCATCCCCAGCCTGGAAGCCTCCACGGGCTCGCTCGGGCAGGGGCTGTCGCTCGGCCTCGGAATGGCGCTGGGGGCGCGGCTGGACGCGCGGCCTTCGCGCTTCTTCGTCATGCTGGGCGACGGCGAGATCCAGGAAGGGCAGATCTGGGAAGCGGCCATGTCGGCAGCGTTTCACAAAGTGGACAACCTGGTGGCCATCGTGGATTACAACCGCATCCAACTGGATGGTTTCGTGAGCGAGATCATGGAGATTGCACCCGTAGCCGAGAAGTGGCGGCAGTTCGGGTGGCACACGCTGGACATCGACGGGCACGATTTCGCCGCTATCCAGGGCGCGCTGGCCGAGGCCGCCGCCACCAAGGGCAAACCGACGTGCATCGTGGCGCACACCGTCAAGGGGAAGGGCGTATCGTTCATGGAGAATAACCCCAAGTTCCACGGCGTGGCGCCCACGCAAGATGAATTGAAGGTGGCCCTACAGGAGCTCAACTAACCATGCCTGCGAAAACCAAATTTGAAATCAAGCTGGGCGCCGCCACACGCGAAGCCTTCGGGCGCGCGCTGGTGGAACTGGGGCGCGAGAACAAGGACGTCGTGGTAGTGGATGCAGATCTTTCGAAATCCACCATGACGACCTATTTTGCCAAGGAATTCCCCGACCGGTTTTTCTCCTGCGGCATCGCCGAATCGAACATGGTTGGCGTCGGAGCCGGCTTGGCCATGGCCGGGAAAATTCCATTTGTCGCCAGCTTCAGCGTGTTCGTCGTCAACAAAGCCTTCGAGCAGATGCGGATCGGCGCGGCCTACGGGCGCTCGAACCTCAAAGTGGTGGGGACCCACAGCGGCATCTCGATCGGCGAAGACGGGCCGTCACAGATGAGCGTCGAGGAGATTGGATTGGCCTGTTCGCTGGCCGGGTTTGTCGTGCTGGCGCCGGCCGACGAGACCTCCACCAAGGCGTTGGTGCGCGCCGCGGCGGCCTACGATGGGCCGGTGTTCATTCGCACCGGACGGCCCAAGGCGCCGGTAGTGCACGCGGTGGACCAGAAATTCGAGATCGGCAAATCCATCGAGGTGGCCGCGGGCAAGGACATCACTTTGATCGCCAACGGGCTGCTGGTGGCCCAGGCGTTGCTGGCGGCGGACCTCCTCGAAGCGGAGGGCGTGTCGGCCCGGGTGATCGATATGCACACCGTGAAGCCGCTGGACCGCGAGGCCATCGGCCGCGCGGCGGCGGAAACGGGGGCCATCGTGGTGGCCGAAGAACACCTCGTGGACGGCGGGTTGGGCGTGCGCGTGGCCCAGGCGGTCGCGGAAACCCATCCCTGCGCCATGGAGTTCGTCGGCATTCACGACCGCTATGCGGAGAGCGGGCATCCCGACGAGATGCTGGAGAAATACGGCCTGGTGGCGCGCGATATCGCTTCCGCCGCCCGGAAGGCGCTGGGGCGTAAGCGCTAGCCCGCCCATGCAGGACGCCGGATCGCTTGCGGAGA
>JAPKZC010000604.1:1411-1951 GCA_026394025.1 Candidatus Solibacter sp. | reverse complement strand
GGCTCCTGCTCCAGCAAATGTCGCCTCAAAGTGGCGACTTTCTCTTCGCCGGTGTAATGCTTTCTTGATTTCTTCACGTGCTCTCTCCGTTATCTTAACGGAAGAGCGCTTTCTCCACTTCCAGCCGGGGCGGCACACGGGAGTCCGAACACGTCTGCGACCATCTGCTGAATTTCCTTGTCACGCCCGAACTCCGCTGACTTGTTGGGGAGCTTAGAGGTGGCGATCACGACTCCGCCCTTGTCGTAGAACTCCCGGATCCTGGCCGCCGCCGCGACCGAAAGCGTGTCGCCGCCGGGGACGATAAGCACGCTGAATTCCTCGCGGTTCTCCTTATTGTTAAGTATGAGCCTCTTACCCTCGACGCTGCACCGTCCGGCCAGAACTTCGGGGTGCAGGTAAGTGTAGTCGACGCGGGCGCCTCGGAATAGTGCTTCACCGATATTCTGGTAGTCGATCTCGGGAGGAACGATCCCCCCTTCGCGCGCGGAGACCTCACCGTTGATTCTAGGCGCCGGCCCCGGGCCCGGGCCCGGCGGC
>JAPKZC010000604.1:0-1385 GCA_026394025.1 Candidatus Solibacter sp. | reverse complement strand
GGGCCGCGATGGGATACAGCACGGCCACCTCCGCGACGTGCCGGCCATGCTGCAACAGGTAACTCATCCTGCCCAGGTAGTTGTTGAATTGCGGCATATATGCGCTGTTCCACAGCGCCGGACCGCCGCTGGTCACCTGGAGATTCACCCCCATGGCGTATTGATCCATGGCGACTTTGTAGACGGTCTTCTCGTTGAGTCCGCTGTAAGCCGCATAGGTCTCGGCAAAAAAGACCGGCTTGTCGTAGTTGAACGCAGCCGAGGACACGATCTTGTATCCGGGGTTCGACCGCCCGAGGAAGTAAATGTCGTCGACGGCCGGGACGCCTTGATGTTCGAAGACTTTCATGAGATCGCCGTTCACACCGACCGGACTCACCGGCTCTTCCTGGTCAAAGTGACCGCCCGCCTTGATGCCGTGAGCTTCACAAAAATCTTCCAGCTTCTTGACGAAGTTCGTCGCAAAGAGATGGGCACGGAACCCGAACAGAGCGTTGCGCGCCGCGGCTGTCTGTGGGCCGATGTCGTACCACAGCGCCGGGTAGTACTTCATCGGCGAGACACCGTACTTTTTCTCGAAGTTCCTGTTGAAGGAAGGCGTCCACATGCGCCCGTCCATGGGATGCATGGCGGGTTCGTCCCAGAAGGTGAACTTGATCTCCTTGCCGAAGAAGTCGCCGAGGTGGTCGTACATCTTCTGATAGCTCAGGGAAATGAACGCATCCATGGCGGTCTCGTCCAGATAGTCCACGAACGCCCCCTTCGCGGAGGCTGGCCGGATGGAGGCGTCCAGATAGAACGCCATCACCTTCCAGTTGCCTTTGGGAACCTGTACCGCGAGCGGCTTGCCGGGCGCGCGCCGGGCGCTGATGTCCACCAGTTCGTAGGTGTCCCGGTTCATCATGACGGCTCCCACGTAGAGGTCACCGGGAATGTCCAACTCCGCCTGCGCCGGGCCGCTGACGTTCTTCTCCGTCATTTCCAGGCTCTTGGCGACGTGCCGCGGGTACTTCGCGTAGAGTTGCCCGTCCACGATGCCGGTGGGGTAGGTCCACTCGTCGTACAAGATAACGTTCATGCCGCGCTTCCGCGCTTCCTCAAGGGCTACCCGATACAGCCTGAAATACTCTGCGCTGAGGTATCCGACGCCTTGACTCGACGGCGTGCGCCGTGTCGCCTTGAGATAGTCCTCCGGCAACCCGGTGGTAGGTCCCCCGCCGGGCTCGGGGGCAAACCCGCCCATATTCTGCTTTGCCATGTTTTGAATGGCGGACATAATGCGGTCCTCCGACAGAGTGGACAGGTTGAACATCCCATATCCATACATCTGCTGGCCGCGGTACTCGGCCGGAGGCGCCTTGAAGATCGCCGGATCCACAAGATCG
>JAPKZC010000098.1 GCA_026394025.1 Candidatus Solibacter sp. | reverse complement strand
ACCACAGTCGAGAACCCCTTCTCGCCTCTGTTGGCGGCCAATTTCAGGAGGCGCGCGCGATGTTCGGGCTTCATCTCGATGGTCGTTCGCATGCTTCTATTATCACATGCATGCACATGCATGTTGCGGCTCTACCCGAGTTTGCCAACGTCGGAAGTGCTCAATCCGGTGGGTATTCGCAGGCATCGCGCACTTCCTGGTCGCGCACCCCACAATCCGCCTTCTATTCGGCGCGTCTATCCGTTATAGTTGTAGTCCACAACTATATGCCCTCCGTTCGTCAGGCCGAACCCTATCGCAACGCCGCCCTGCCCGCTGCCAAACGGGTGAAAGATCTCCTGTCACGGATGACCTTGGAAGAAAAGGCCGCCCAGATGATGTGTGTGTGGCAGAAAAAAGCCGACACGCTCGTGGATGCCGACGGGAATTTCGATCTCGCCAAAGCCAAGGCTGCTTTCAAACAGCGGCGAGGGCTCGGACAGGTGGGGCGGCCCAGCGATGCCGGCAAGGGCAAGGATGCGCGCGGCATGGCGGAACTCACCAACGCCATCCAGAAGTTTTTCATCGAGAACAGCCGCCTCGGCATTCCCGTGATCTTCCATGAGGAGTGCCTGCACGGCCACGCCGCCATCGGCGGCACCAGCTTTCCACAACCCATCGCCCTCGGCGCCACCTTTAGCCCGGAATTGGTGGAGGCACTGTTCACCATCACCGCCGCCGAGGCGCGGTTGCGCGGCACCCATCAGGCGCTCACCCCGGTGGTGGATGTGGCGCGCGAGCCGCGCTGGGGCCGCGTCGAGGAAACCTACGGCGAAGACCCGTACCTGGTTTCGCGCTTGGGAATCGCGGCGGTGCGCGGCTTTCAGGGCGATGCAACCTTTGGCGACCAGCGTCGCGTGATTGCCACCTTGAAGCACTTCGCCGCCCACGGGCAGCCCGAATCCGGCACCAACTGCGCCCCCACCAACGTCTCCATGCGCCTGCTGCGCGAAACCTTCCTGTATCCCTTTTACGAGGCCCTGAAGCAGGGCGGCGCCATCAGTGTGATGGCGTCCTACAACGAGATCGACGGCGTACCGTCGCATGCCAACCAGTGGCTCTTGCGCGACGTGCTCCGCAAAGAGTGGGGCTTCAAGGGGTTTGTCGTCTCCGACTACTACGCCATCTATGAGCTGAGCTATCGGCCCGAATCGCACGGCCATTTCGTCGCCAAGGACAAGAAAGCGGCGTGTGCCCTCGCCGTCCAGGCCGGCGTCAACATCGAACTGCCGGAGCCGGATTGCTACCTGCACCTCGTGGAACTGGTTCGCAAAGGCGTGCTCCAGGAACGCCAGCTCGACGACCTCGTCGCGCCCATGCTCTTCTGGAAATTTCAAATGGGGCTGTTCGACCGTCCCTATGTCGATCCCGACGAGGCGGAGCGCGTGGTGGGTTGCGAACTGCACCGCGAATTCGCGGCGCAGGCGGCCCGCGAAAGCATCACCCTGCTGAAAAATGAAGGCGATCTGCTGCCGTTGGATGCGGCTGCAATCAAGACCATCGCGGTCATCGGCCCCAATGCCAATCGCAGTTTGCTGGGCGGATACAGCGGCGTGCCGAAGCGCGACGTCACCGTTCTCGAAGGCATCCGGGCTCGCCTCGGCAAGCGCGTGAAGGTGCTCTACAGTGAAGGCTGCCAGATCACCGTCGGCGGCTCCTGGGCCCAGGATGAGGTCATCGCGAGCGACCCCGCCACAGACCGTAAACAAATCGCCGAAGCCGTCAGGGTCGCCAGACGAGCCGACGTGATCGTGCTCGCCATCGGTGGCAACGAGCAAACTTCGCGTGAGGCATGGTCCCCCAAGCACCTCGGAGACCGTCCCTGCCTGGACCTGTTGGGCCGCCAGGAAGACCTGGTCAAGGCGATGCTGGCCACCGGCAAACCGGTGATCGTGCTGCTGTTCAACGGCCGCCCCATCTCCATCAATTACGTCAGCCGGAACGTGCCGGCGATTTTGGAGTGCTGGTATCTCGGCCAGGAAACAGGCCACGCCGTTGCCGAGGTCCTGTTCGGCGATTTTAATCCCACGGGCAAGTTGCCCATTTCCATTCCACGCTCGGCCGGCCACTTGCCGGCCTTTTACAATCACAAGCCCTCCGCCCGCCGCGGCTACCTGTTCGACCAGGTCTCGCCGCTCTACGCCTTCGGTTACGGATTGAGCTACACCACCTTTGCCTTCGATAACGTCTGCCTCGCCAGAAAGAAGATCCGGCGCGGTGAGCAGACCTGGCTCCTGCTCGATGTGACCAACACGGGTGCGCGCGAGGGCATGGAAGTGGTACAGATGTACATCCGCGATCGCGTCAGTTCCGTCACGCGGCCTATCAAAGAACTGAAAGCGTTCCGCAAGATTTTCCTGCGAGCGGGCGAGACCAGGAACGTCGCGTTCGAAATCAAGCCCGAGCAGCTCGCCTTTTACGACATCCGCATGAAGTACGTGGTGGAGCCGGGAGAATTCGAAATCATGGTAGGTAACTCGTCGCGAGATTGCGATCTTCAGAAAGTCATACTCTCGGTGGTGTGAGACGCAAAATGCCAGATCAACCACAGAAATTGTCATTCGCGGAAAAGGCCGGCTACAGTCTGGGAGATGGCGCGGCCGCCTTCGTCTTCCAGACCATGATCTACTTCCAGCTCAGTTTCTACACCGACACGCTGGGGATCAGTGCCGCGGCCGCCGGCACGCTGCTGCTGGTCGGGCGCCTCTGGGACGCGTTTTTCGACCCCATGATGGGCGTCATGGCGGACCGCACTAACACGCGCTGGGGAAAGTTCCGCCCGTGGGTACTCTGGACCTCCATCCCCTGGGGTATCGCCATGGTCTTGGCATACACCAACCCTGGCCTCGGCATGACCGGCAATCTGGTCTATGCCTGTTTGACCAATGTTCTGTTGATGACGCTCTACTCCGCCAACAATACGCCGTATTCGGCGCTCAGCGGCGTCATGACCGGCGACGTCAATGAGCGCACCAGTCTCTCGTCCTTCCGCTTTGTGGCGGCCATGATTGCGCAACTCGTCGTGGTAGGTTTCACCCTGCCCCTGGTGGCCAAGTTCGGACAAGGCAACAACGCCAAGGGGTGGCAGATGACCATGGGCCTCTGGGCCATGGTCTGCGTCGTCCTGTTCCTCGTCACGTTCCTCTCTACCCGCGAGCGCATTCGGCCGGACCCGCAACAGAAATCGGACCCCAGGCGGGATTTCGGCGCACTTCTCAAGAATGGTCCGTGGATCGCCATGTTCATCCTCACCCTGGCCCACTTCGCCATGCTGGCCATGCGCGGCGGTACCCTGTTTTACTACTTCCAGTACTACGTCAACCAGGACAGCCTGTTCGTACTGCTACAGTCGCTCGGCCTGACAGGAGCGCATGGCAACTACATCCTCAACGCCTTCGGCCTGATCGTGGACGCCAGGCGGTCCAACGTGGCCTCGGTGGGGTTCAGCCTGTTGAACATGTCCAGCCAGGTCGTCACGGTGATCGGCGTGCTATGCTCCACGGCCCTCTGTATT
>JAPKZC010000601.1:4556-6115 GCA_026394025.1 Candidatus Solibacter sp. | reverse complement strand
TACAACCACGACCCTTCCGACGGCATGCCCAGCGGAGAAGATCTGCTGATCCGCTACGGCATACAGGTGATCGTGATGAACACCTTCGAATACTCCACTGGTCCGGTGTACCTGCTGGCGCCGGCCCTCGCCGCCCCCGCGCAGACTGCCTGGAAACTGGTCTACAACGACCCGCAGGCGTTGGTCTTCATGCGGACTCCTCCACCCGGGGTGCAGCCGCTGAACTCGCTCGATGTCCTGACCCATATGGAAGACGCGTGCGGGCTGCACATCGAGCACCAGCCGGAATCCGCGCGTTGTGCGCGAAGTCTCGGACAGGTCTTCACCAAGGTCGGGGATTTCTCAAGGGCACGCAAATGGGTGGGGATCTATCTGGAGCACCCCCACGCGCCCGACCCCGAAGCGGAGCAGGCATTCCGGCATCTGTTGAACACGGTACGCTGAAGGTGGGACAGACCATCGCCTTTCGTGGTCTGTCGCGCGGCCGGGCAATTGAGCGGTCAGGGTTCTCGCCAACCCCAGAGGGCTACTTGCTGCTGGACGTCGACGCGGGCGCAGGCTTGCTCTCGGACTTACTCTCCGATTTGCTCTCCGATTTGCTCTCCGCCTTGGCTTCGCTCTTGCTTTCGGTTTTGCTCTCGCTCTTCGATTCGCCGGAGGATACGGATTTCGACTCCGATTTCCCATTGGTGTCCCCGACCGGCTTCTTGCCGTTGCGGCCGTAATCGGTGACGTACCACCCGGTTCCCTTAAATTGGATCGCCGGAAGCGAAATCAGCCGTTCCAACTCTCCGCCGCAGCTTTCGTGGACCGTCATCACCGCATCCGCGAATTTCTGCCTGACCTCGAAAGTCTCACCGCACTGGTGACACCGATAATCATAAAGTGGCATAGTCTTGCTTGCTGGACCCAGAACCTGCTTTCATTGTAACAGATTGGCTAGAATCGCCCGCCAACGTTAAGTTTTGTCAAACACCCCTTGCCGGCTAACTTTTCCCCGGGATGCTCCGTCTTATCGGTGTGAGACGAAAAGCAACCATCATCGGAATCCTGGCGATCCTGCTCACGGCGGCCACCACCGGGAGCTCGCCGGCTTATAAGCGGGCCGTCTCCTCGGTGCGCAGCTTCCAGCGGAGTTTCGGGGACCTGCAGAAGGCCGATTCGATGAGCCCGATCGAGCGCTTCGTCTTCAGCCTGGTCTTGTCCAACTCGAAGACCCCCACCGCAGCCGCCAATTCCTACGCCCCCCGCGTGGGCCGCACCTAACAACGAAGGACGCTCCCTGACGTTCGCGGCTCCGATTGGTGCATCGCAATCGGAGCCGCGAACGTCAGGGAGCGTCCTTCTGACACTACCAGGTTCCCGGGACTACTTCTTCTTGGGCGCTGCCTTCTTGGCCGGAGCCACGGTGCACGGGGAGAGCTTCAGATTCTCCACCTTCGCCTTCTCCGTCTCCATGGTCAGCATGAACGGGTCCTTTACGAACGCCGTCGGCACGCCGGTCCACTGAATAGTCCCGCCCGCTTCGGGCGCGCCCGTCAGCGCGGCATCCAGTTTCA
>JAPKZC010000601.1:1959-4527 GCA_026394025.1 Candidatus Solibacter sp. | reverse complement strand
GAATCGCCACCAGCAACTCCTTGGACTTGCAGGCGGGCTTGGCTTCGAGCAGAGTGCCCTTCATCGGCGGCACCGCCGAATCCTTCAGTTCACTGTCGAAATACGTCGTGCCGTTGGCATCCGCCAGGGCGCCTTTGATCCTCATCCACAGCGCCAGTTGCGGATTGCTCTGTTCGAACTCGGCTTGCTTCTTCGCCAGGATCGCCGTGGCGGTCTCAATCTTCAGATCGGCCGGCGGAAGCGGCGAGGCCTTGGCCATCGCCTTCAATTGGTCCAACCCTTCCAGACTCCCGTGGAACGTGTTGTACGCGCTGTCCAGGTAGGAGTTGAGAGCTTTGGGATCCATCGTGCCGCCCAGCGTCGCGTCCAGCGTCGCCGCGCGCGCGAATTCGTAAAGCGCTTGCGGGACCTTCTCGGGGCCGGCCGTTTGCTGGCAGCGCAGCGCCCTGCCCAACTGGTAGGCGATCAGTGCGCTCTCCGGATGTTGCTCCAGGGCTTTCCTGTACCCGCCTTCGGCCGTCACGCATTCCTTGGCGTCTTTGCTGGTGGCATAGCGGGCCATCGCGTGGGCGCTGGGCTTGGTCGCCAGGTACATCAAGGTGTCCTTGGCCACCTTTTCCATTTGTGTGCGTGCCTCGGTCCAGGCGGCATCGCTAGCGGCCGCGGGCTTGTTGGCCGCGGTGAAAAAGGCCGGCACGAACTCCTGCAACTGGCGCGCTGCTCTCTCGCCGTTCGACATCTGTTCCGCGGTAGCCGCCGGCAGCTTCAGAACGTTTACCGCCGTCATGTAGAGTACCGTCAGCACCTGCTGCGGACCGGCCTTGGAATCGGTAAAGACTTTCTTCAGATCGCGCGCCATCAGCTGCGACCCCACCTCCAGAACTTTGGCAGGCTGGTTGGTCCCGTTGTAGGCCTGAACGTAGTAGTACAACCGGTCGTCCTTATAGTCCGATTCGGGATACTTCTGCGTCCAGGTGTCCAGATCTTTGATCTGCGCCGCCGGGTTCGCGGCGTCCTTGAGCGTTTGGTTATAGATATCGTATTCGCCCTGATCTTTGACCTTCTTCTCGGGCGGAGCCTGCGCCTGGGCGAACTGAGCAGTGCCCGTGAGAATCACGGCGCCCATGACGGCGACGACCGCGAATCTGTGGTAGGTCCGATTAAAAATATGCAACGTGTGCCTCCTGCCTGTTTCCGTTTCTAAAATCACCCACGGGCTGCCGGTCTATTCTCACAATCGGCCCCGCGTCCACCGAGCCACCCGTTACTGGTGGACACTTGCGGAGTATAGCCGAACCACTTTCATGGTGCAACCTGTTGGACTCCGCTTTCCTTCGCCTGGTTCCGAATCCAAGATGATAGC
Organism: Candidatus Solibacter sp.; assembly: GCA_026394025.1. Lineage (GTDB taxonomy): Bacteria > Acidobacteriota > Terriglobia > Bryobacterales > Bryobacteraceae > Solibacter. The sequence continues at coordinate 3,164 of JAPKZC010000601.1, read as the reverse complement.
AGATGAACCTTCCGGCGGGGAGCTTTGCAGTACCAGCCCAATAGCAGGGTACCCTCCCACTGTCGCCGTACGCTCCCGGATTAGTAAGGATTGCGTCACGTTTTTTCGGCATGGACGCCCGCGGAAGGGTATGCTAGGAAGTCGATTCCCCCTCATGCACTATTTCGATCTGGCAATTATTCTGGTCTACCTGGTGGCGATCACGGTCTTCGGCGCCCGCTTCCGCAGCGGCCAGAAGAACCTGAAGGACTATTTCCTGGGCGGCCGCACGGCGCCCTGGTGGGCCATCAGCCTGTCGATTGTATCGGCTGAAACCAGCACTCTGACCATTATTGGCACTCCCCCACTGGCGTTCGCCGCCAACGGCAACCTGGGTTTCCTGCAGATCGTCTTTGGCTACCTGCTGGCCCGCATCGTCATCTCCTTCGTCCTCCTTCCGCAGTATTTTCGCGGCGAAATGTTCACCGCGTATGAGCTCATGCGGCGCCGCTTCGGTGAGCGCGTGCGTAAGCTCACGGCTTCGATTTTCCTGGTGACCCGCGCCCTTGCCGAAGGAGTGCGGGTCTTCGCCATCTCACTGGTGATCTACATCGTTCTGAAGGATTTTTATGTCCGGTTCGATCTCTCTCCGGACACCGGCGAGATCGTCTCCATCGTCCTCATCGTGCTGCTCACCCTCTTTTACACTTTTGAAGGCGGCATGACGGCGGTAATCTGGACCGACGTGGTGCAGATGACGCTCTACGTGGCCGGCGCCATCGCCAGCTTCGTCATCATTCTCGGCAAGATTCCCGGCGGCTGGGCGCATGTGGCGGAAGTTGCGGGCGCGGCTCACAAGTTCACCATCTTCGATTTCCGTTTCTCCCCCAACATGGAATTCTTCTCGCGCACTTACAGCTTCTGGGCCGGCATCGCAGGCGGCTGCTTCCTGACCACCGCCACCCACGGCACCGATCAACTCATGGTGCAGCGCCTCTTAAGCGCGCGCGACGAGCGCCAGAGCCGTGCCGCCCTGATGGCAAGCTGGGTCGTGATCATGGTGCAGTTCACCCTGTTCCTGTTGATCGGCGTGCTGCTCTACGTCTATTACACAGATCGGCGCCTCGCCGCGCCCACGCTGAGGGACAGCCTGTATCCCGGCTTCGTGTGGAACAGTCTGCCGCCTGGGCTGGCCGGCCTGATCATCGCGGCGATTCTGGCCGCCG
>JAPKZC010000601.1:0-1925 GCA_026394025.1 Candidatus Solibacter sp. | reverse complement strand
GGCGCTCAAGATTGCCCGCCTGGCAACCGTCGCCTGGGGAGGTGTGCTGCTGGCCAGTGCCATCCAGGCACGCTATTCGAAATCCGTCCTTGAGACCGGCTTGACCATCGGCTCCATTCCCATGGGCGCGCTGCTCGGCGTCTTCCTGCTCGGCGTGCTCACCCGCAAGCCGCGCGAAGGGGCCGCCATCGCCGGAGTGGCGGCGGGCCTCTCCATCGTGATCGGCATCCACTTCTACACACCCATCGCCTGGACCTGGTACGTACTCATCGGGACCATTACCACCTTCGGAGTCGGCCTGCTCGCCTCGCTCTTCCAAGGCCCGGCGCCGCTTCCGCTGGAGACCGTCGGTGTCCGCGAGCCCATTGGGGGCTTGCCGCATCTGCCAGGCCGTCACGCCAACCCCGAGGAATAATCGCCAAATGGATAACACACCCCGCACGGAACTGAAGCGCGTCCTGGGGCCTTGGGCCGCGGCGTCCATCGTCGTCGGCACCGTCATCGGCAGTGGCATTTTTCTGGTGCCGAAGACCATGATCGAGAAGGTCGGCACGGTGGAAGCCGTCTTCGCCGTCTGGGTGGTCGGTGGACTGCTCTCCCTGGCCGGAGCCCTCAGTTATGCGGAACTCGCCGCCGCGCTCCCCGAGGCCGGAGGCGAATACGCCTTCCTGCGCGAAGCCTATGGTCCACTTTGGGGATTTCTCTATAGCTGGACCCAGATGTGGGTGGCAAAAAGCGGTTCCATCGCGACTCTCGCCACCGGGTTCTTTCTCTACCTCACCACCTTTTTCGAGCCTTTGAAGGGTGTCATCTACACCGTGCCGCTGCCTATCGGCCCCAATGGCGGCCCGCTCGAGATCCAATACGGACAATTGTTCGCCATCGCCCTGATTCTTTCCCTGGGCTGGCTGAATTATTACGGGGTGAAATTGGGCGGCAATGTCCAGGTGGCGGTGACGTTCCTGAAAGTGGCGCTAATCGCGGCCATCATCCTGGCCGGTTTGGCGCTCGGCCAGGCTCACGCACCGGAAACCGCCTCGGTGGCGCCGCTGACCTTCTCCGGCTTCATTGCGGCGCTGGTGGCGGCGCTTTGGGCCTATGACGGCTGGAACAATGTCAGCATGGTATCCTCGGAAATCAAAAACCCGCAGAAAAACCTGCCGCGCGCATTAATCGGCGGGACCCTGTGCGTAATTGCCATCTATATTCTGGCAAATGCCGCGTACTTTCACGTGATGGCGCCCTCGGAAGTCGCCGGCAGCACCCGCGTCGCTGCCGAGATGATGCGCAAAATCTTCCAGGCGCCCGGGGCCGCGGCGGTCTCCGTCGCCGCCATGATCAGCATTTTCGCGGCCCTGAACGGTTCCATCCTCTCGGGAGCCAGGGTGCCCTACGCCGCCGCCCGCGATGGGTACTTCTTCCACGCCATCGGCCGGGTACATCCGCAACACCACACGCCAGGGGTGTCGATTGTCGTGCTCAATCTGTGGGCCTGCCTTCTGGTACTTTCCGGGAAATATGACGATTTATTCAATCTTGTAATATTCGCCAGTTGGATTTTGTACGGTATGACCGCGGCCGCGGTTCTAGTACTGCGCAAGAAGCGCCCGGATCTGCTCCGCCCCTACCGGACCCTGGGGTATCCGGTGGTCCCCATACTGTTCCTAATTGGGGCTGGAGTACTATTGTTTTCAACAGCATGGGAGCGTCCGCGAGAGTCTGCCATGGGCCTCGGACTGATGGCCCTCGGGCTTCCTTTTTACTACTACTGGAAGAGACAGAAAGCTCGGAAATAGCCTGGACGTTGGGTACGAACTAGCATACCTATTACTTTTAATGGTAAAAACTGATACCAAGATTTTAATCAATTCCCTTGTAAATCTAACCAATTCGCGTGAGAATCTCAGTGTATAGTGGAATCAGGA
>JAPKZC010000589.1:1654-2200 GCA_026394025.1 Candidatus Solibacter sp. | reverse complement strand
TTGTCTCGACGAATACCAGCGGGATTCCGCTGGCGCGGATTTCCGAAGGCTTCGATAGCGAGTTCCGGCAGCATTTTCTGGGCACGCACTTCTTCAATCCACCGCGCTACCTGCACCTTGCCGAGCTGATTGCGGGGGCGGAGACACGCCCGGAAGTGCTCGATTGGGTGGCGTCGTTCTGCGATCTGCACCTCGGCAAAGGCGTGGTGCCCTGCAAGGATACACCCAACTTTATCGGCAATCGCATCGGTTGCTTCTTCGGCGCGAAAGTGGGACAACTCACCGAAGAAGGCGATTACACGGTGGAGGAGGTGGATGCGCTGACGGGGCCGCTGATCGGGCTGCCCAAGAGCGCCAGCTTCCGGCTGGTCGACATTATCGGCCTGGATGTGTGGGTGCATGTGCTGCGCAATTTGTATGGCGCGGCGCCGCTCGACCCGGCGCGCGAGCTCTATCGCGTTCCGGAAATCATGCAGCAGATGATGGAGCGCGACTGGCTGGGGGAAAAGCGCGGGCAGGGCTTCTACAAGCGCGTGGGCAAAGGCG
>JAPKZC010000589.1:0-1540 GCA_026394025.1 Candidatus Solibacter sp. | reverse complement strand
AAGGTGAAGTTCCCGGCGGTGGAAGCGGTCCGCGGAATCGAGGATCTCGGGCAGCGTCTGCGTGCCCTGGTGGCATCTGACGATCGCGCCGGGCAGTTTCTGTGGAGGCTATTTCGCGATTTCGTGATCTATGCCGCGCGCATGGTGCCGGAGATTTCCGACCGCATCGTGGAGATCGATCGCGCCATGCGCTGGGGCTACGGGTTCACGCTCGGACCTTTCGAACTGTGGGACGCGCTGGGCGTGCCGGAGACGGTGGAGCGCATGGGTCGCGAAGGCTGCGCGATTCCGGAGAACGTGGCGCGCATGCTGGCATCGGGCGCGCGCAGCTTCTATGAGGATGCGGATTGCGAGGGCGAACCGGGGACGCGCTTCTTCCACCTGGCCGCCGGCGCGTACGCCGAAATGGAGAAGCGTCCGGGCGTGATGGTGCTGGGTGAGATCAAGCGGGCGCGTGGGGTGGTGAAGAGCAATCCCGGGGCCTCGCTGGTGGACCTGGGAGACGGCGTGTTGTGCCTGGAGTTCCACAGCAAGATGAATGCGCTGGGCGAGGACATGATACAGATGGTGGCCGGCGCCTTGGACGAGGTGGACCGCGGGTTCGAGGCGCTGGTAGTGGCCAACGACGGCGAGAACTTCAGCGTCGGCGCAAACCTGATGATGGTGCTGCTGGCCTCGCAGGAAGGCGAGTGGGACGAACTCGACACAGCCATCCGGCGATTCCAGGCTGCGTGTATGGCGATGAAGTACGCGTCGCGGCCGGTGGTGGCGGCGGCGTTCGGCATGGTGCTGGGCGGCGGTTGCGAAGTGGCGCTGCACGCGGGCCGCGTGCAGGCGTCGGCGGAAACGTACATGGGCCTGGTGGAGACGGGCGTGGGACTGATTCCGGCGGGAGGCGGGTGCAAGGAAATGCTGCTGCGGCTGGGCAGCGCCAAACGCGCCTTCGACCTGATCGGGTTCGGCAAGGTGAGCGAGAGTGCGGCGCACGCGCGCGAATTGGGTTTCCTGCGCCAGAGCGACGGCCTGACCATGAATCGCGAACGGCTGACGGCGGACGCCAAGGCGGTGGCCCTGGGGATGGTGGCCGCCTGGTCGCCGGGGATGCCGCGGCAGGATATCGCGGTGGAAGGTGAGGCGGGTTACGCCACGCTGAAGATGGGGATCAAGCTCGCGGCCGAAGGCGGGTACATCACGGAGTACGATTGCGTGGTCGGGGAGAAGCTGGCATACGTGCTGAGCGGCGGACGGCTGACCGGCACCCAGAACGTCTCGGAGCAGTATCTGCTGGATCTGGAGCGGGAAGCGTTCCTGAGTCTGTGCGGGAATTTGAAGACGCAGGAGCGGATGCAGTACATGCTCAAGAATGGCAAGGCGCTGAGAAATTGAGGATGCGGGTTCACCGCAGAGGCATAGCGCGGCAGAGCCGCAACCAAATTGAAGAGGCGTTCCGAATCTTCGTACGATGTAGTGTTATCCAGACACGCACCGGAGAAGAAAGGAACGCCATGAAGCAGTTTATCGCGAAGTTTGCCGACAAGGT
>JAPKZC010000412.1 GCA_026394025.1 Candidatus Solibacter sp. | reverse complement strand
GCACTGTCAGGTATTCTGCCCAGGATCCCGGCAGTTTGACCGTACCACAAGGAACGTCACTCTCGGTCCAGAGCATCTTGCCAGATGAGGCCAGTTCCCTCAACCAGGGAAGGTTCGGCGAGGTTTCCGGAATTTCATTGAGCAGCAGGACCGTTCCGCCTTGCAACTGCTCAATCCAGTACTTGCGCAACGCTGCGATCACCTCCTGCTCGTACGAAGCGGCCGCAATACAGTCCAGGTAGTCGGAATCGTTGGAACCGTCCCCGATGAAGCGCAGGGTGGGAACGGTCTGCCCGTACTTTCGCGCTGGTTCGGATCGCATCGGAGCAATCCCTCGCAGCACGTCCCCCTCGTCGATTGCCGCCAGAATGCGCAAGGCTCCAGGCGCCCCGTAGGCGGACCACCACGCAGTTATCCATTCCCAAGTTAGAAAGATAGTGTTCGAGGCAGAGTCGTTCAGCAGAGCTTCCCAGGCGGACTTCAGGCTCCGCAGCTCCGACTCCTCTCGGATTTCCACTACTTTCATTGGGCCATCCTTACCGGCTCATCAACCACCCGCCGGTGCCATAGCTCCAGCACGAGGAAAGTCCAGAGGATATCGCCGTAGTAGGGGCTATCATCCGTGGTTTCGAGCATGTGAAAGAGATCTTCGATGGGCTTCCGTTCGAAGTAGCCCCGCCCGAACGCACGATTGGAAAGCAGCGTGTCGCGCGTCAGCGCGCGCAATCGCGGGTTCGATTTCATCCATGCCGCTACCGGAATTCCGAACCCGTGCTTCTTCTTCTTGATGATCTCGATCGGCAACAAGTCGCGTAGGGCCCGTTTGAAGAGATATCGCTTTTCCCTGCCCTTCACCTTGAGTCGCGCCGGGATGCTCCCGGAAAACTCCGCCACCGCCCGGTCCAGGAAAGGAAACCTGGTCTGAATACCGGCCAACTCCGCCCCGCAGGTGACCTTGGGCAAGTCGTTATCGGCAAGTGTGATTTTGACATCCACGTAGAGCAAGCGGTCCAAATGATCGCGGGCGGAGGCGTGCTGGTAGTGACTCAAGGGGATTTCGAGGACCGAGTAGCCATCCAATTCGGCAAAGAAATCCTGCTGAAAGATCTTCCGGGGCTCATTCGCGCAAAGAAATTGACCCGAGAGGAATCTCTCCATGGGCGGCAGGTTCGACCGGCGGACATATCGGCGCGCCTTCCCGAACACTCCGGTGTGAAACGGCAGCAGCCGCAGTGCCGGCTCGATCAGACCTTTGCGCAGCAAAAGTGGAACGTCCTGGTACGCTGCAAAAATCTTGTCCGTAAGATACCGCTCATTCCCTCCAAACAGCTCATCGCCGCCATCACCCGCCAACAGCACCTTCACACCGTTGTCGGCCGCGAGTTTGGCACAGAAGTACGTCGGAATAGCGGAGGAGTTTCCAAACGGTTCGTCAAAATAGCGAATGATGCCCGGCAATGCTTCCAGACAGTCGTTCGCCCCGACCAGATAGGTGTGGTGCTCTGCCTTGAACCGGTCCGCCGCGATCTGAGCGTACTCCAACTCGTTAAAGGCTTGTTCCTGATAGCCGATAGAGAAGGTCTTGACCGGGCCTTGTTTCATGCGGCTCATCATCCCGACCACCGTGCTGCTGTCGGTCCCTCCGCTCAGAAACGCTCCTAAGCCCGGAAACGCGTCGTTCCTGCAATTATCCGCCACCGCTCGTTCCAGCACCGATTCCAATTCCCGGCTCAGACGGCGTTCGTCCGTTTCCCCGCCGGTGCCGTACCGCATATCCCAATACTTCTCGATGCGCGTCTTGCCTTCCTGGGCAATCAGGATGGAACCGGGGGGCAGCCGATGCACGGTCGTGAAGACCGTTTCCGGCGCCAGGTTCGTACTGAAATTCAGGTAGTTGGCAAGGCACCTCGGGTTGACCTTCAAATCGATGCCGGACCGCGTCAGGGCATCAATGCGGGAGGCCACCAGCAAGACCTTCTCGCCCTGGTGGTAGGCCAGACGGCCGATGCCAAAACCATCAATCGCCGCCAGCATCTTCCGTTCCTGCCGGTCCCACAAAACTATCGAAAAGCCACCGCGGAGTTTCTCAAAGAATCCACTGCCAAAGCGCTGGTATAGCCCCGCCAGGAGTGCGGCTGTCCCGGCGTTCCCAGCGACTTCTTCCTGGCGGCCGATCAGCTTCTGTAGTTCGTCCTCGTTGGTGAGATCCGCGTCGCAGGCGATCAGCAATCGTGGGTTCTCGTGAATCTGCTGTGTGGGGAAACGGGCAGCCACACCGACACCGGCGCTGCCGCCTCCGAAGTGAACAGCGCAAGGCCTCCGGTTATGCCAACCAGAGTCCCGGCGACCCGTTCGGGGTTCTCTCTCCAAACTGCACAGATTCCACTCATGCAGGTTTGCAGACCTCCTGCCAGGTTCTGAACATCAGAACACACCAAAGAAGGGCCGACCAATCCCGCTGCCCCTTTTCATGCTGGTTCCAGCAACGAGCCAGGTACGCATGATTCAACAGCCCGTCCTGACGGCGAAAAATGGTCTCGTGCGCAAATTCTTTCAGCTCCCCGCGGAACCATTCCGCTACCGGAACGGCGAAGCCCTGCTTGCGCCGGGTCAACACATCGCGGGGAAGGATAACCTCCATCGCCTTCTTGAAGATGTACTTGCCCTTACCGTTGTGCAGCTTCAGGCCGGAAGGCATCTGCGCTATCAATTCCACCAATTTGTGATCCAGCAGCGGACAGCGCACTTCGAGCGAATTTGCCATACTCGCACGGTCTACCTTCACCAGGATGTCGTCTACCAGGTAGGTCTTTATATCGACGTACTGAATGCGCGAAAGAGGGTCGGTCGTATCCGCCCGGTCATAGTAATATTTCAGCACATCGAGCGAGTCGTATCCCGCGAGGCGGTTCCACGCTTCTGGGCTGAACAACTGGTGTTTCTGGGAGGGTGGGCAGCACGAAATGCCGTAGAAGTACCCCTCGATCGGGTCACGCGCCAGGCTCTGGAAAGTGGACTTGCCTCGAAAAACTCGCGGTGCCCAGCCCAGTTTGGGATACAGCAGTCCGAGCGGACCAAAGACGGTCCTTCGTAACGGAGCCGGAAAATAGGAGCGAAGCCGATTCTCCCAGACATCGAATTTATACCGGCGATAGCCGGCAAAGCTCTCATCGCCCCCGTCGCCGGACAGCGCTACCGTCACATGTTCCCGCGCCACCTGTGAAACGTAATACGTCGGCACCGCCGAGGAGTCGGCAAACGGCTCGTCATAGTGCCACGCAAGCTTGGGTAAAAGTTGGTTGGTCCCCAAGCTCGCGGCGAACCGGCGCGCGTCGGCCGCCCCGTCATAGCTTTCCTCGGTGAATCCGATGGAGCAGGTGGTCACCGGCGGCTGAAACTCATTCATCAACGCGACCACCGAGGATGAATCCACTCCGCCGCTCAGAAATGCGCCCAATGGGACATCGCTGACCAGCCGTAATTTGACCGCCGTCCGATACTCTTCGAGGAAACGCTCGCACCATTCCGATTCGGAGAGTTCCTTCGTCTGGCCGAACTGGAGATCCCAGTACGGGACCTCGCGCATGTTTGAGCCCTCCACCACCAGGTAGTGGGCCGGATTCAATTTGCGGACGTCGCGGTAAATGGTCTTCGGAGCCGGGATGTACTGGTAGGAAAAATAATCCGACAGAGCCTCCAGATCCATCTCTTCGGAGAGCCCGCCCGCCGGCCAAAGCGCTTTGATTTCAGAGCCGAACAGCAGCCTCTTGCCGTTCCAGGAATAATACACCGGCTTTTTCCCGAGCCGGTCCCGCGCCAACAGAAACCTCTTTCGGCGGCCGTCCCACAGCGCGATCGCGAACATGCCCCGCAGCTCGGCAAAACACGCTTCGCCCAGTTCCTCGTACAGGTGAACGATGGTCTCGGTATCGGACCGGGTCTTGAACGTGTGGCCACTTGAGAGGTAGCGGCGGTTCAACTCTTCGAAGTTGTAGATCTCGCCGTTGAAGACGATCCACACCGAGCCGTCTTCGTTCGACAGCGGCTGGTGGCCTCCTTCGAGGTCAATGATGGACAGGCGCCGGTGTGCCAATCCGATTCCACCGCCACTGTAAAAGCCCTCGTCGTCGGGCCCTCGGTGGCGCAACGAGTCGGCCATTGCCTTCAATGTCCTGGTGGCGACGGGGGTCGCGTTTCCGGGTTCGAAAATGCCGCAGATTCCACACATAGATTGCTACGCCAGGTCCACTGCACCCGCCTGCGTTCGGACCGCCGGCCCGTCCGACCTTACGGCCAGCTCGCCGCTGGACGCCTGTTCAAGCCGCAAACCTGCCTTTAAGGCCAAGGGCAAAAGCGCGGAATACTCCCGATACAAGACCTCTTCGCCTCTTTGCCAGTTCATCCCCGACCGCCCACACCACCGGGCGTTGTCTGCCAGGGAACTGCGCAGCTTTTCATCATGCAACTGTTCTAATGCCCCGCGAATCTCCTCGACGCTATAGTTTTGCAGGACAATTCCGCATGAGGAATTTCGCACCACTTCCCCAATCTCCCCGAAGTCTCCTGTGATCAGCGGCTTGCCTGCCGCCAGCGCCTCAAACAGTTTATTCGGCGCGCTGAATCGGGCGTTCGGGTTTTCCGAGTCGAAGCCGTAATACACCACGTCCCCGGCACACGTGTACGCCGGAATATCGGTGGCCCCTACAAAACCGACATAACGAATCCGCGGGTTCTTTGCCGCTCTGGCTTTGACCATCTCTTCCAATGCGCCCTTGCCCCCCACGATCAGGAATACATCCTGTACCTTATCGACCGCATCCAGCAGCTCTTCTATTTTTCGATCGATGAAAAGCTGGGAGATACACACCACGACCATCGCGGAATCCGGAATGCCCAGTTGACGGCGAAACTCCCGGTTCTGCTCGTCGCTGCGCGAAAATTCTTCCAAGCGCTTCCAATTACCCACGACCACAGAGTGGCGAGCCCCCATTTTCGCAAAGTGCTGCCGCAGTTTTTCACCTACCGTAATGAGCAGATTGACCCGCCTGGTCAGAAAGGTGTCCAGCCAAACCAATGCACGCTGCACCGCAGGATGAACGTTCCCTTCGAGCATATCCGGGAAACTCTCGTGGGCGTCATAGATGATCGGCTTGCGCTTCAGCTTCCCCAACACGAGACCGAGCGGTAGCGTATCCAAATCGTGACAATGCACGACGTCAAAGGAGCTTTGCAAGCCCCTCCACAGCATCTTCCAGTAAAGCCATGCGTAAAAAAAAAGCTGCGTGTTGCCCCTGCCATGAACGGACGGAAGGAAGACGCGCTCTACCTCGACACCTTCCATGCTCTCGAACCGCGGCCTCTTTAGATCCCGGTCCCACGCCAGTAGCCTCACGGCGCAACCCATCCGAATAAGAGCCAGCGCTTCCTGCCTCACCCGCGGGTCAGGATCGTATGCATTCGTCAGCAGCATCAAAACGTTGGGAGGAAGCAACTTGTCGCCCGTTCCGTCTGTGTCCTCGGTTTGCGAACTCGTCCTCGATCTAAATGGCATCGTTGCACTGCGCCTCAGCAGCACCAGTAGTACCCTGTTTGGCCGAACCTGCGTTCAAAAACCGGCTCATGCTGAAAGGTGGAAGAAGGTCCCCGACGCAGAGGACATCACTCATCGGTCCCATCCGGTTTCCTCAACGACCTTGACTTTCGGGTCTCTATCTGGCTCGCCCTATCGGATGCGGAAATGCTCCGCGTACCGTCCGCAGCCCCTACTGCGTTGATCATCGTCAGTAGTATCCTTTGTAGCGGCGGTAGTCCCGGGTCCTTGGCCCGCCATTCAGTACCGTCCCGATAATGCGAAACGGGCTTAGGTCCTGAACGGCCTGTTCCATTGACTTGCGGGTAGTGGAGAAGGCTCGCGCAACCAGCAGGACGGCATCGCAATTCTCGGCGAGAAGTTGCGTGTCCGAAATCAGGTTCACCGGAGCCGAATCCACCAGTACCAGGTCGAATTCTTCGGACATACGACGGAATTGTGTCCCCAACCGCGGGGAGTGCAAAAGTTCCGCCGGCGGCATCTTGGAGTTCCCATGCAGCAGAAAGTGCAGGGGAAGATCATCGCATTTCAACACCGCGTCTTCGAATCTGACGGAGCCCTCAATCACGTCCGTCAACCCTGGCTGGTTTTCCGCTCCCAGCAACTTTTCGATGTTGCCCCTTCGTAAGTCCCCATCCACAATCAGGACCCTGAACGAGGGGAGCGTGGCGAAGCTCAGCCCGAGGTTCAGAACCGTGACCGTCTTGCCCTCCTTAGGCGATGGGCTGACCACGATCAGACTGCGGAACGACTTCGTCGCCTGTTGCTGCTGGATCTTGGTGCGGAGCCTCCGATAGTGTTCCGCCACCACCGAATCCACGGCATTCACGATCAGGCGCGCTCTTGGATCGAACACAATCCGGATCTTCGGTACAAATGAGCCGTGCTGCGGTTCCGTAGACAGCTCCGCCGGCTCATCATCGAGCGACAGTGCGGGTGTCCCGGGCAGTTCCGTTTCCGGCGTCAGTTCCGGTTCCGGCGTCAGAACCGGGGGTGCAACCGGGGCACTGGCTATCATCCCTTCCAGAAGTTCATTGCCATTGGATACCAAGGCCCCCTCTCCACCAGCGGGGCGCCCGTTCGCTGGCAACTGCGACCGGCTGGCCTCCTTCAGGGCATCAAAAAAGCGGCTCATAGGGTGGTAGTGTCAGGGGACATCGCAGCATCCATCGTGCCACAATCGCTGGAACATCCATTTTGGTATGAATGCGGCACCAATCCCCTTCTTTATTTATCATATAGCGCAATAGACACGCAAGCAAATGCCCAGAGGTACTGGTACTGGGTGGCTGCCGCGTTCTTGATTATTCGAATGCGGAGGACGGTCCCGATTCCCTCATTTCCAGCGCTCCATCAGGTTGGAAAAGAAACCGAGGCTCTTCTGGCGGGTGTGGTAGTTTTCAAATGGCACGCGGGCGCCGGGAGCCGGGTGGCCATTCTGGGCGTTGTGGGACGGAACGCTGGGTGCTGGCGGTGGCAGCAACGCCTCAAGGGGGACAGTTGCTGCCTCAGCGGGACGTGGGGTGTTTGCCGGAACCGGAACCGGAACCGGAACCGGAGCCGTTCGCAGCAGATCCAGATCTCTGGCCGCCTCTTCCAGGATCGCCGTAGTGATCTGCTCGGAACGAAGGGCGAATCCAGTCTGCAAGGCACTGTCACAAAGGCTGTTTACCAGGCGTGGGATGCCATCTGTAAATTCGAAGATCCGTCGGATCAGGTCATCTCCCGAAAAGAGGCTTTGCGTGGGCAGACCGGCCCGCGTGACCCGGTGATGCAGGTATTCCTTGAGTTCGTCCAGACTCAGCGGTCTCAAACGGCAAACGCAGCTAACCCGCTGCTTCAATTGCCGCAATTCCGGACGCCGCAGGATTTCGCTCAGTTCCGGCTGCCCGGCCACAATAATCTCCAGCAGTTTCTCGCGCGGCGTCTCCAAATGCATCAGGAGACGAATCTCTTCCAGCAGCTCGGCGGAGAGCCGCTGGCCTTCATCGATAATCAGCACCGACGGCCGCCCGGCCGTCCGGTTC
>JAPKZC010001019.1 GCA_026394025.1 Candidatus Solibacter sp. | reverse complement strand
GTCTGAGGCCATAAAGAGAGGTGGTGGAGGACCTATTGGCTGAGAAGGGACACTACGAGGCGAAGGTTGCCCATTATTTGCTGGGGCGCCTGTCGGACGGTGATCTCGCCCGTTTCGAAGAGCAACTGGCGGCCGACGACGGCCAGTTGGCTCGCGTCGCCGAGGTCGAGCAGGAACTGATCCGCGACTTCCTCCGTGATCATCTCTCCTGGTGGCATCGGCGCCGATTCCGGCAGCGCCTGCGGACGTCAGAGGACCTGCGGGAGAAGACCGATGCGGCCGAGGCCCTGATGGCCGCGCTATCGGAACGTTCTGCGGTGGTCGGGCTTGCGTCTGAGGGGCGTCGTGGGCGGATCCGGCGTCCCCCATTTGGCCCCGTCTCCCTCCTCTCCGCAGTGGCGGGCGGTGTGGTCCTTTGCGCTCTGGCATGGCTGGCGGTGGATGACCTGCGCGTCCGCCGTGAGGTGAACGCGCTACACGCTCGTTCAGCGGAGGCCACGGCGACGCCGGAGCCGCTATTCTCGTTCCTATTGTCGCCGGTGCTCGTCAAGGGCGAAGCCCAGCCGCCACGCCGGGTGCGGGTTGCCGGAAATAGCGGGCGGGTTCGTCTGCGCCTGGAGGTCCCCAATCTCTCCAGGTTCCGCCAGTACCGCGCCGTCCTGCGCGCAATCGATGGCGGTTACGATGTAGGGAGCGGCGCGGGAGGCTCGTCCGACGTGACACCCTCTGCCGGATTGGCCGACGCCTACGTGCCGGTATCGAGTCTTCCGCCGAATGATTACATCCTCCTCTTGCGGGGCCTGACACCTGAAGGCAAATGGGAAGACGTGGAGTCTTATTCTTTCGGCGTGACGAGGTAGGGGTAGTGGGAAAGGTGGCGGGTGACTCGCGGTGACACGACGAACCATACTGAGTGTAAACAAGATCGGCGGCGACCAGTACTCGATTCAACTGACCAAGCACAGCGATGCGCCCTCGTTCGGCGCCGGGTCCAGGCAGTATCGGGTCCGTTTCGACCAAAGGGCGGTGGCCGTCCTGCAACAGCAGTTCGAGGTGGCGGTGGACGGGGCGACACAGCGGCCAGACACTCCTGGTACAGGATTCGATCCCTTCGCCAGGCTTGGCAGGGGCCTCTTCGACGCCCTGCTGCCCTCCCGGCAGGTGGCGGAACTGCGCCGGGAACTGCGCGAGGACGACTCGCCACTTCTCATCATCACAGACGACCCGGCCCCGCTCTGGGAGTTCATGAACGACGGCGAGGGCGCCGGCTTCGTTTGTCTGCAACGCGATGTTGGCCGTTGCCTGATGGCGCCGGATATCCTGCGTGTCCCCTCGCCGCGCGCGGACCGAAAGTGGCGCTGCCTCATGCTGGCCAACCCCACTGGCGACCTTCCGGACGCCGCCGAGGAGGCAAAGCTGCTCAGGCGGTGGTTCGAAGAGAGGGACATCGATTGCAGCGCCTTCCTGGAGGGCCCGGAAGCAAGCTTCGAGAATGTGCTGAAGGAACTGCTGGACGATTACGACATCATCCACTACGCCGGACACGTCAGGCAGGATCCAGCCGGGGAATACTGCATGGTGCTTAACGGGGATGAGTATCTCACCCCAGACAATATCCGGACTTTTGTCAAGGGAGGATCGATTATCTTTCTGAACGGCTGCCGTTCGGCCAGCGCCGTGAAGGGACTGGCGGAACCGTTCATCGCCGTGGGCGCACGGGTGGTGCTGGGTACGTTGTTTGAGACACCCGACGCGGGCGGCCGCGTGTTTGCCGAGACCTTCTACTCCGCCGCACTGTCCGGGAAGCCGATAGGGGAGGCGGTCCGGCACGCGCGCCAAAGCGTACTGGGCCACGCCGACTATGGGGCCGCCTGGGCCTGCTTCACCATGTATGGCGACCCCACCCTGCGGCTCGACTTGAGGGCCGATGAACTCACCGGGGCTCTCAAGGAATGCGGCCTCACGCGGCAGGATTTTGAATCCAGCGCGTGCCGTGTGCTGGAGAAGGCGCTGCAGTTTGGCGCACCAATCGGGAAAGCCACCACGTCGCACCTGTTTGCAGCCATGGTGGGTGGCGAGGATCCCCACTTGAGCGATCGGCTGCGTGACGCCGGGGTTCCACCCGACCGCTTGCAGGCCGCCTATCAGGAGGTTTTTCGCCAGGCCGAGCACGATGGCGGCGGCGAGCGCGAAATCGGCTTGGGTTTTTCCTCCACCACGGTGGCCATTCTTAAGCTGGCGGATCGGGTGGCGCGAGGGGCGGGACGGCCCAGAATCGCAGAGAAGGACCTTGTCAGCGGTTTTGTGGAGCGCGGCGGCGGGTCGGCGGGCGAGATCCTGAAGCATCTTGGTGTGGATCTTGCGGGTTTGGCACCGGGTTCGGATCCGGTGGTTTCCGCGCGGGCGGCTGCGGCATCCGGGGCGGCCGTGTCCTTGGCTGCGGGCGTGGTTCGCGTCGGGCTGCTCGCGGCCGGGGATTGCTCCGCCTCCGGGNGCCTCCGGGTGGCGTGCCCTGGTGGCGGCGGCGGAGATGGCTGCACGATCCGGGTCGGACCGGGTGGGTACTCCGCACCTGTTTTGGGGTTTGAATCAGGATCCCGACGGCGCCATGGCACGCGCCTTGCAGCGCCTGCGGGTATCGTTGGCGTTCGGCGGCCATCTCCCTCCCCGGGCGGTCCCGGTTCCCCCTGAGGTCGCCTGTTCCACCAATGCCGGCGAGGTGCTTCTTCGGGCCCAGGCCTTCGCCGTAGGCGCGCAGAGATTGGTTTCGGACCAGGACCTGCTGGCGGCGTTTGTGCAGTGCGAGGGCAGCAGTCAGTTCCTGCTGAAGCAGGGCCTCGTCCTGGGCGCACTGGCCAGCAAACTGTTCCTGGATGACGGTGGGCTGGACCTGTCGCGGTTTGAGAAGGCTGCGCAGGCCGTGTTCGAAGGTGCGGTGGATTGCGCTCAAAAGAAGCGCTGTCCTATTCTCGGCCGGCGCCACTTGTTATATGGCATGTTAGTGGCCGAAAACGGCTTGCTGCCCCGGCGTATTGCGGAACAGGGCGCGGACGCGGAACTCCTGGCCGATCAAATTTATGCGCTGATGGAAACGGGGGCCACGCGGGTCGAGTCGCTGATGCTGGCGTATCCTACCCTGTCAAGAGACTTGGTTCGGGTGCTGTGCGCTGCCGAGGAACTGGCGGATGAGGAGAGCTCCCCGCAAATCGGCGATGGCCATCTGCTGAGGGCGTGGTTGGAGGACGGCGGCGGCGAGACGGGAGCGTTCCTGGCGCGTAGCGGTGTGCGGCTGCGGAAGCTCATCTGATTTGTGGGCATTCGTTGACGCTCTCACACCGCGTCGCGGGTGTGCGTACCGACGAAATGGTCTTTTGCGCGGGGCTCTGGATTTAGTTGCGCGAACGCCGGCAGGGGCAACATGCGATACGTGGGGATAGACCCGGGAGCGACGAACACTTGGTTCAGCGACTTGGATGAGTCCGGCAGGGAGACAACCGGCCGTTGGGCTGGGGGGGCTGGCTGGACGGAGGGGTTTCTCGGGATGCCTGACGGCTTCTGGGCCTCTCCTTTTTCGGCTACGGTGGTGATGCCGGACACGACTGGCAGCGTACCTTTACCCGATTCCGATCTTTCGGCGGCGTTGGATGCGAAGGGCATCGTCTCGATTGATTTCTGCCAGGAATCGGAGGCGGCAGTTTGCGTTCTCGATAGTGAGGCATCGTGTGTTTTGGTCTGCCGAGTGGGAGGCGCGAGTTCTGGTATCAGCATTGTAGACCGGCAATCCGGAGAGGATTGGCAGGTTTACAATCCAAGGACTTTCCAGTGGGGCGGGTCGGAGGTCGACCGGCAGATCGCAATATGGTTGGAGCGGGTAGGTTTGCCAGGGTCCACCAACCTGGTTTTGCTGGCGGAATCGCTGAAAATCAAAGTCGGCACCCTCGAGGCGGTCACATCAGAGAGTGGCTGTGTTTTCGGCCTGGAGGATCTTCGGGACCTAAGCCGCTCGCTAGTCGATCGACTCGTCAAGGAAACGGCAACCGTCCTGGAGGGTTGCAGCCGGAAGCCGGACACAGTACTTCTCTCGGGCGGATCAGCGAAGCTCCCGGCACTTTCTGAGGCAATCCGCGAGGTTGCCGGTTGTAGGGTTGTCGTTCAGGAAGATCCCCAACAGACGGCAGCACGCGGTGCGGCGATACTGGGCCGGCGGCGGTATGAAAGGCCGCAACGACAAATCATATTTTCTGGCGATTATGTACGTACGCAGTTTGCGAGCGCTGGCCAGATTTCCGATTTCCCTCTGAATCTTGAGGGTGTGCTTCGGGCACATCTGGACACCGGTCTCTCCACAAGCAATGCTTCTCCTGAGATACGAGGTCACACGTTTCGCAAATCCCATGGCGGCGAGAGATTCGGCCAAAGGTTAATCGGGGAGGCTGAGGGGCCGATACCTGGCCCGCAGGAAGGGGAACCGCTGGGCCAGTTCAGCCTTCTCAAGCGGCTTGGCAGTGGATTCTTTGCAGAGGTCTGGCTCGCTAAAGATGCCACTTC
>JAPKZC010000592.1:1130-1507 GCA_026394025.1 Candidatus Solibacter sp. | reverse complement strand
CTCTCTCGTGCCTGGTCTACCAGTGCCCGCCACTGCGCGCGGCGCTCCTCGTGCGACTGCACACGTTCCGTCTTGCTCATCCCATCCAGTGTTCGCGACGCCCACGCACTTCACAAGATGGGTTGGCCGGACGCGTACGTTCACTCTATGTTTAGCTTTCGGCCAGATCTCCACCGCATCTGTTAACGGACCGGCGAGGGACAGCGCGGACGCAGTTGTCCCAAGCGCTGCCATCGTATTACGAAACACGGGGACTGTTAGTTTTTTCACGCCGACACGTTGTCTGTCATGCAAGGTAACCGCCTTGCGGTATAATTCGCTGGCATGATCGAGTCGCTGCGCGTAGCCGCTATAAGCATTGAGAGCCGGCCCGGCGG
>JAPKZC010000592.1:0-1112 GCA_026394025.1 Candidatus Solibacter sp. | reverse complement strand
GCGGGGCCCCCCGAAACCT
This sequence comes from Candidatus Solibacter sp., assembly GCA_026394025.1. Lineage (GTDB taxonomy): Bacteria > Acidobacteriota > Terriglobia > Bryobacterales > Bryobacteraceae > Solibacter. The sequence continues at coordinate 1,093 of JAPKZC010000592.1, read as the reverse complement.
GGAATTGATCCGCAAGTGGTGCGTTCGCGCCGCGGCGGAAGGGGTGCAACTGGCGGCGTTCCCGGAACTCTCGCTCACTGGATTCATCCCCAATCACCCGCGCGGCGATTACAGCGCCTGGCTGCACACCGCCCTCGCAGGAGCGCGAAAAATGGCGGAGCCTGTCTCTGGGCGGGCCGTGACTGCACTTGGGGAGATTGCGGCCGAGACCGGTCTCCACATCGCGGCCGGCCTGCTGGAGGACGCGGGAAACCTGCTCTATAACGCAATGGTGTTGGTGGGACCGGACGGCCTTGTTGGCGTATGGCGCAAGCTGCATATTCCAATGTTCGAGATGCCGTTCTACGGCGGCGGGCCCGCGCCTGACGTGGCCGCCACGACTCTCGGCCGGATCGGCGCAAACATCTGCTTCGACGCACTGCTGCCGGAATCGACGCGGCTGCTAGCGGTGCGGAACGCGGAAATCGTACTGTTCCCTTTCGCCGCCGATCCACCGCCCGGCACGGCTGCGGCGTGGGCGGATTGGGCCGGTCCCGCACTGCGGGCGCGCTGCGTCGAGAACGGCGTTTTCGGAGTGGCCTGCAACTACCTGGGCAAGGTGGAATTCGCGGGTATCGAGCAGACGTTCCCAGGTGGCGCAATGATTGTGGGTCCATCCGGCGCGGTCATAGCCGATGGCGGCGCTCCCATGCTGATTGCCGACCTTCGCGCAGACAGCCTGATCGAGGCTCGTGCTCAGCCTGAGTACCTGTTCCGCTTTCGCCGCCCCGAGTTGTATCGTGCGCTGTGCGAATAAGAGCGAGTTTTAACGTTGATGTTGACCGCCAGCGTCGTGAGCGTGCATCACGCACTCCGGCGGCGGCTGAGCCGGCAAGGTTCGCTTCCACTCGCGAATCTTCTGCAGCATGTTCCTGACTTGTGCGGTCCGTTTCGCGGCAATGTCTGTGGTTTGGTTGCGATCGGCAAGCAGGTCGTACAGTTCAACGTGCGTCCCGTCCTCGTTGGTCACAAGGCCGAAGGCGCCTTCGCGTATTCCGTACACAGGCCAGTTGTCCCCGCTATGATTGCCGCGCCATTCCCAAAATATTGGTTT
>JAPKZC010001122.1:857-3220 GCA_026394025.1 Candidatus Solibacter sp. | reverse complement strand
GGGCGACACGGGCGCGGGCAGCGACTTCGACTGGATCGCGCAAATCGGCCGCGATCATCGCGTGGATGTGCTGCTGCCGAACTGCTGGACGACCGACATCCAGCGGGTGGCGCGCGGGGTCGACCCCCAGCTGATCCTCACAGGTCACGAAAATGAAATGGGGCACACTGTGGATCACAGGGAAGACTATACACAGACCTACAATCACCTGTTCGGTAGCCGATATCCCTTCCTCGTGATGGCCTGGGGAGAGAGCTACCACTACCGGAAGTAGCGCCGAGGGTCCGATCACCTTCGGGAACGAGGCGACGAACGGACTACTGGTCGAAGCGCACGTTGACGCAGCCACCTGCCGCTGCGGTCACTGCCGGGAACGGGCCTGCCGCATCACACGCTCGGTGACCCAATCAGTCCAGATCGCCTCCTCGCCGGAGCATGCCAGTGGTACTCCAGTGAGCACTGCTTCCACGAAATTCTCAATCAGGGGATATTGAACGTTGGCGTCGGAGGGCCAGTGCTCTTCTCGTCCGGCACAGCGCAGCAAGTCCCCGCCGAGGGGATCCAGGTCGATGTCAGCCTCCGTGCCAACCACGCGGAATTGATCGCGCGGAACGCGCGAGTTCCACCGCACATCGACGATACCGTGTACCCCACCTGGGTAGCCGATCAACAGCGTTGCGGAATCCTCAACGCCAGTCCGATGTACAGCATTCGATAGCAATCCGCTGGCCCTTGTGGGGCGTCCGAAAAGGAAGTTGAAAAGATCGATCCGATGGGAGGCGGTATCGTATAGCGGCCCGCCTCCGGCCATTGCCGGTTCAAGAAGCCAACCTCCGCGATCACTACCCGGGAGCCAGCGGTGGCAATTGGCCTCTGCGAGCACAGGTTGTCCGATCACCCCCTCGGTGATCAGGCGTTTGGCGCGAGTCAGCTTGGGGAACAGGCGCCGATAGTAGGCAATCCCCAGATGCCGCCGCACTTCCGCTGCCAGGGCAGTCATGCACTGCGCTTCGGAAAAGTCCCTGGCAACCGGCTTCTCACACAACACGTGTCTGCCGGCGCGAAGGCAGGCCATCGTCTGCGGGCCATGGTACGCGACGGGAGAAGCCACATATACGGCATCGAACCCGCCGGTATCCAGCGCTTCGTCGAGCGAGGTGTACACCCGAACTCCGTGGTACCCTTCCGCCTTTCTGGGATCGCGGGTCAGCACAGCATCCAGCCGGCTACGCGGTCCTCGCAGAATGGCCGGCATCGCGCGCTTCCGCGCGAGGTCGCCGATCCCGATTACCATCCATCTCAACATCACAGCCTCATGTGACATTCTACGAACCGGCGCTTCGCAGATCCGGTGACCGGCGGTGCCGCCGCCCACACACAGGGAGCCTGACCGTCCGGGTATCACCGGAACGCCCCGATGGCCGCATAACGTTCTCGTGGCGGTCGCGGAGTCGCACCGTGACGCCCTGCGCCGGATTCCCCTGAAAGCCAAGAGTACTGCCAGGCGCCGGCTCCCATCAATGAAAATAGATGTCGACTTTCCGGCGTCCGAGGTTTTTCGTGATTTGCTATTGAACTGCCGGGACGTAACCGAATGGTTTCGGAGTGTTCACTCTGAGTTAACATTGACCGTTCAGAGTTGAAATTGCCTGCCGATGGTCAAAAACCTCGGCCCGCCTGGTTTGTTCGGCGAGAACTGAACATCGAATTGAATTGAACCTAGCAGTGTTTGGGTGTGTACTTGTGACAGAGGGAAGGTTTGCGCCTCCGTCGCGCGGCGCCAAGCCAGTTCCCTTGGGGCACGGTGAGGAGTCTCGACTATGAAGCGTTGGATTTGCGTCGCAAGTGTGCTTCTGTTCCTGGCGGGTGCTAGTACCGCACAGGAATTCCGCGGAACGATTCTCGGCCGCGTGCTGGACGGTCAGGGTGCGGCTATTCCCGGAGCGGTGGTCGCCATCAAGAACACGGCAACGGGCGTTGCCACAACCGTCCAATCGAATGAGGTGGGGGACTACTACGCCCCGTTCCTGGTGCCCGGCACCTACGAGATGAACGTGGAGCACACCGGCTTCAAGGCCTATAAGACCGCCGGCATCGTGATCAGCATGACGGACCGTGTGCGCCTCGACGTGCGCCTGGAAGTGGGCTCCCAGACCGAATCCATCACCGTGTCGGACGTTGCGCCGCTGCTGGACATGACGAGCGGCGCGCGGGGCGGGCTCGTGTCGCAGACAATGCTCGCTGATCTACCCATGAGTGGCCACACTTCGCTGATGCTGGTGCGGTTGATGCCGGGGGTGAGCGGCGGTGCGCGGACGTTTGCCCGAACCTACGATACGGGCACAGTGATCGATTTTTCGATG
>JAPKZC010001122.1:0-846 GCA_026394025.1 Candidatus Solibacter sp. | reverse complement strand
GGCGGTGTGCGGCGCCGCAATGAGATCCTGCTCGATGGCGTCACCAACGCCACCTCCGATTTTCAGGTTTCGCACATTCCCTCGGCGGACGCGGTGGCCGAAGTCAAGGTGCAGACCAACGCCTACGACTCCGAATACGGCCACACCACCGGCGGGATTGTCAACGCAACCACCAAGTCGGGGACCAACGCGGTGCACGGCACCATCTACAACTACACGCAGAACACCGCCCTCGATGCCAACAGCTTTTTCAACAACCGCAATGGTACTCCCGTGCCGCGCTACCGCTACAACACCTGGGCTTACAACGTGGGAGGACCGATTTATATACCCGGCAAGTTCAACAAGAATCGCGACAAGCTGTTCTTTTTCTGGCAGCAGGAGTTCTGGCCGACCAGGTTCGGGTACACCGGCCGCGTGACGGTGCCTACGGCCCTCGAACGCGAGGGGAATTATTCTCAGAGCCTGGATCTCAACAACAAGCTAATCAGCCTGAAGGATCCGTTTAACAACGGCGCGCCGTTCCCGGGCAATATCATCCCCGCCGCGCGTGTGGATCCGAACGGCCGGGCACTGCTCAAGTTCTTTCCCCTGCCCAACTTCTTCGACCGGTCCATCTCCGCGGGACAGTACAACTACAATTTCAACGGCGACTCCGATTCCCCCAAGAAGACCAGCACGTTGAAGATGGACTACAACATTAACGCAAGCAATACCCTGGTCGGCAACTTTGGCGTGTACGACGAGGATGCGACGGGCGCGTTCGGTATCAACACGGTGTCGGCCAACTGGCCGCAGATCCGCAAGTCGCGGTGGAGCCATTCCAAGAGCATAGGAGCGCGATAC
>JAPKZC010001071.1 GCA_026394025.1 Candidatus Solibacter sp. | reverse complement strand
CCCCAGCGGGTGTCGCTCGCGAGGTCGTCGGACGAGCGGGGTGGGCCACTCATGCGGCACTGAACAATCCGCGGCGGATGGGTTGATGAGCCGTGGTCGGGCTCTGTAGATCTCATCTCCTTCGCTCCTGGCCAGTTCGTGATCGCTGCGCTCCCAAGGCAGCGCTTCGTCGCGCAGCAGCGCCTCGGCGGGCCCCTCAAGTCCACATCCTGTGCGAGCGCGTTCCGCGTCGGCCTTCCGAACCTTCGCACCCGGGAACACGGCCCGGCGTTTGGGTAGCCGGAGCTGCAAGCGCCTCTCCAGTTCGAAATCTGTTCAGGTCGGCGCATTTGGCCCGTTGCAGACTCCAGCCTGCGGAGAAACGTGTTTGAGATGCATTTCTTGGGACGCCAACCTTGAGCCCTCCCGAATTTACCCCTCGTTTGTGTTGACGCCATCCCTCTGCCTGGCCCTCCTGCGGGCCCAATGTTCTTGGGCTTCTGCGGCTTCCCGTCGTTCTCCGTTTTTGGCGTGTTCCTGTTGTTGAGCGGCCTGAACACCTGGGGTTCGGCTTGGGGTGCCGGTCTTGGGGTGCGGATTCTCGGGCTTCTCCTGTTGACGCCTCGCTTATGTTGACGGGTGTTCGGGTTGGGCCGCCAATGGGCGGGGCTTCGAACCGCGTGGTTGACGCCCCCCGTTTCCTAACCCGGTGTCCTTACGTTGACAGCCTGTCCAAGAAAAATGCGCTGACGAGTGGACAGTTTTCGAACTCTTCGCGTATATGGTACACGGACGCGATCACGCGATCGTTTCCACCTTCACCAGACAGCCGGACGACCGTAAGGCGGACTCCGTTGTGGGTGCGGACGTCAATCGGGACGACCGTCAGCGGCTCCCTGTCTTGCTATCCGGCGCGAAGGAAGCGTTCATGGACACGAGGTTGACGCCTATGGAGAGAACGGAGAGACCCATCGCCATCGCCGCCGAGGTCGCTCGGCTGGCCACACTGACCGTGCCGGAGCTGCGGGCCCGGCACGTCGAACTATTCGGAGAGCCTGCGAAGTCCCACCACAAGGAGTTCCTGGCCCGGCAGATGGCCTGGCGGGTGCAGGCCGAGGCAGAAGGGGGGCTGCCGGAAGAGACACGGCAGTTGGCGCTCGCCCTGGCGCGGGAGGCACCGTTGCGCACTCGGATCGAGAGCGCGGCAGCAGGCGCCGTGACCCAGTCGGAGCGCACGGTCACGACTCGGTTGGCGCCGAACCATGACGCCCGCCTGCCGATGCCTGGCAGTCTGCTCGTGAAGGAGCACAAGGGGCAGACCCATGTCGTAAAGGTGCTCGACAACGGCTTTGACTACAACGGTCAGCTCTACCGGTCGCTGTCGGCGATCGCCCGGGAGATCACGGGCACGAAGTGGAATGGCTTTCTCTTCTTTGGCATCGCCAAGGAGGCTGAACATGGCAACCGCTAAGCCGCGCCCGCTGACCGCCGCAATCCGCTACGCCATCTACACCCGGAAGTCCACCGACGAGGGGCTCGATTCCGACTTCAATACGTTGGATGCCCAGCGTGAGTCCGCCGAGGCGTTCATCGTCAGCCAGCGCCATGAGGGTTGGATCGCCCTGCCGCAGAAGTACGATGACGGCGGGTTCACCGGAGCCAACCTGGAGCGTCCTGCGATGAAGCGCCTTCTGGACGATGTGCGCGACGGCCTGGTGAACTGCGTGCTCGTCTACAAGGTGGACCGATTGACACGCTCGCTGCTCGATTTCGCCCGCATCATGGAGGTCTTCGATAAGCACGGCGCCAGCTTCGTGTCGGTCACCCAGCAGTTCAACACGACCGCATCGCTGGGCCGCCTCACCTTGAACATCCTGCTCAGTTTCGCGCAGTTCGAGCGCGAGATGATCGCCGAGCGCACGCGCGACAAGATGTCGGCAGCGCGGCGCAAGGGCAAGTGGGTCGGCGGGAACCCGGTGCTGGGCTATGACGTGCATCCCGCCGGGGGCGCGCTGGTGGTGAACGACGCGGAGGCGGCCCGCGTCCGCGCGATCTTCGCTCTGTACCTGGAACTGGGTTCCCTGCTCCCGGTGGTGAACGTGTTGGACAAGCGGGGGTGGACACTCAAGCGTTGGACGACTCGAGACGGCCGGATTGCGGGCGGCAGGCCGTTCACACGCCCTCGGCTACACCTGATCCTCACCAACGTCATCTATCTGGGCCAGGTCCGGCATCGCGGCGACGTGTATCCGGGCGAGCACCAGGCGATTGTCGACCGCGAGTTGTGGGACAACGTCCACGCCCAGCTGAAGGCCAACGCGCCGGATAGCACGCGCAGCCTGCGCAACAAATACGGCGCGCTGCTCAAGGGGGTCGTCCGCTGTGCCAGCTGCAACGTCGGAATGGTGCACACCTACACGCAGAAGGACACGAAGCTCTACCGCTACTACGTTTGCATCAAGGCCCACCAGCGGGGCTGGGCTCAGTGCCCGACCCGATCAGTGTCGGCGCCGGAGCTGGAGCAGGCTGTGGTCGAGCAGATCCGTGGCATCGGCAGGAACCCTATGCTGCTCAGCGCGGTGATGCGGCAGTTGAAGGAGTCAGGCTCAGAAGATGCCCCGCGTGAGGACGTAGCGCGGGCGCTGCGGGAGTTTGACGACGTGTGGGCGCAACTCTCGCCACGGGAGCAGGAGCGGCTGATCAAGACGCTCGTGGAAACGGTGAGCTGCGGCGGGCGCACGGGCACGGTAACGGTCGGATTCCGGTCCGCCGGCGTGAAACAGCTGTGCCTGCTGCCTGGGAGTAACGGCCATGAATGAAATCCAGTTCCAACTGCGCCCAATCCGCGCCAAGGAAGCGCCGAAGACAGCAATCGTGGCGCGAGGCAAGCTGCCGCGGATTGCCGAAGTGGTGGCTCTCTCGATTGGGTTCGACGATCTCATCCGGCGCGGCTTGGCGAAGGATTACTCGCACCTGGCGCGGCTGGGCTGCATCAGCAAGGAACGGATCGGCCAGATCATGCGGCTGGTGTGGCTGGCGCCTGACATCCAGCAGGAGATCCTGACGCTCCCGCGCACCCCGCGCGGCAAATACCCCGTGAGCGAAGCCGAGTTGCGCCAGGTCGCCTCGATGTTGCTGCGGGACCAGCAACGCGCGGCGTGGGCTCACCTCACGACGACCCGAGATGGAACCTGCAGCCAGGAGAGAGCATCGGGGAGCCATTCGAACGCTTGGTGATCATGCGAGAAGCGGATCCAAGGCCCCACCAGACGCCGCCACAGCAACGCGTTCCGTCCCAGAAGGTCCACATGCGGACGAGACGTTGGCGATGGTGTAGTGCCTGTCGATCTCCTTCGCGATATTGGGGCTATAGAATACTTTCTTAGAGCTCTTGGGGTTGCCGGGATCGAGCTGTCTGGTCTTGGCGAAGCGCTGATCTGGCTTGAGTCCTCTCATGATATTGTGAAACTTGGCATCAAACTTGAAATCGCTGTACCGATTGCGCAGTTCATCCTCGAGGCGCTTGTAGTCCCATGGATATGCTTGGCGGATGTTCTCCTCGTTTATCACGATGGGAATTGCGTCGGGAGTACTAGGTGAAGCGAGAATTACCTGAACGCCGGTGCTTCCCGAAGATCGCTTCAGCGCTACGTGCATCTCCATTGCCACGCTGCACCACTCATCACTTTCCCCGGATTCAGATCTGACCACCTTGGTCAAGTAGTCGATGACCCTCTTCTCGTCACGAGAGACCGCGATGGCTTCGACCTGCGCGTTCGAGATGAACGCTATGGGCATCAAGTACAGGTTGCACTTCGCGAGGTCCAGATTGAACCAGCGACGGGCAGCCTCCACGAAGTTTTTCACGGAGGCGGTGCCAATCTCCAGGACCTGCTTCGAAAGGGCTGGACCAGCGTTCATGAAGTGGACCGCATTGTCACGCACTTCGATGAGTACTTCCAGATTCCGCCTCAAGGCCACCGGAACAGCAACCCCTCCCGTGTTCTCAAGCAGCGGGAGCGCTCGCTGCAACCCAATCGTGGTGAAGTTGCTCGACCGATTCTTCCTTCGATAGAGTTTCTTGGAGGTTGCGCCCTTCTTGGTCTTGCGCGGTTGATACACATACAGGTGGCGAATGTCGTTGTCATGGACGTCCAGTAACTTGGCTTTGAGTAGTAGCTACCAGGCGTTCAGTGCCAGGATAGCGAAAGTTTCTTCACGATAGGTAAAGGTCGGCTTGTTATAAACCTCGATCGCGGCGAGGAAGGCGTCCTCAGCGTTCTTGACGAGTTTCTCTGATCTGGTCGGTCTGGCCATTTACATACTTTAAGGCAATCCTTTGCAGAATGCGACCGCTGCTGGAGTCCCTCCACGAGCACAACTTCGCCGATCTGTACCAGATCATCCAGGCCGACCGAGTCGTTGGGCCGGAACATCCGCCGGGCCATGCTGGGGAGCAGACGGTGACAGTCCTCAACCGTCCGGGGTGCTTCGACGCGCAGTCCGCTCCTGTAGCTCCGCTTGCGGAAGCGCCCGCCGAGATGGGCGAACTGATATCGTTGAAACCGCAGCGAATCCGGTGGCTCAGCTGTCACTTCGCTTGCCCGCATTCCCTGCGACGTTCTGCCCCAACAGCCGCTCGCGAGCCTGCTCACAGTCCCGCGCGAAATTCTGCTCCCGCTTGTAGGCCCAGCGGGGCTGACGCTCGTTCCACTGCGCCATCAGCTCCTTCCAGGCGGCGCCTTCATTCTGAGCAGCCCAGAACTTCCCCAGTTCAACGTGTTTCGGCGTCATCGAGCGGTGCCGACGCCCGAAGTATTGAAAGCGGATTTTGCGATAGAGCGTCGCCACCTCGCGCGGGCTCATCGTCGGGTCGATCGTCATCACCACGCGGGTCAGCGCCGGCACCGCGCGCTGACTGTCGACCTGATGGTCGGATTCCGTGATCGGCGGCGGGACGTCGGAGAGGACGAATGTGGCGGCATCGCTCATCCGCCAACGAAACCGTTCGGAGAGCCACTGCGAAAGCCAGCGCAGCCAGCCCAGGATGCCCTTCGAAGAAACGAGGATGCGTCGCAACTGGCCCGTGCCGGGTACCGCGTACTCCAGGACATCGTAACCGTAGGTCACCAGATTCGACGTGCCGAGAGGCACGACCCCCACCTCAACCTCCTCCGCCGACGCATAGACCTTCACCCAAGGCTTGGCTTCCTGTCGCTTGGCCAGAATGCCCAGCCAGCGATCGAGCTGATCCGCGGGGACGAGCTTGCCGTGCAGAATCCGCCGCCGAAACTCGATCACGGGTTCGGTCTTCCGCGCCTCCACGGCGATGAGGAAGGCGACAGCCTCGGCGCGGCTTGACGCTGGTACAGAGTGAGGGTGTATGCGCGGGCTGGGCCCGGCGACGGCCTCACGCCATTGTTCCACCAGCGCCGCGGCCTGCTCTGGGGTCCTGCGACGCTGCTTGATTTCGGCGGCCCAGCCCAGCGTTTCGAGCAGGTTCCACTCCCGGTCGGCCAGCGGCGCGGGCCCGAGGCACGCATCGACGGCGAGGCGCGTGAGGTCAGCTGGCGTGGAAGAAGCGGGTGGCTGCCAGGCCAGATCGGCGGCGGAACGGTCGGCGAATCGGCGTTTGCTCATTTGGAGACATTGTACAGCGTGTACGAAATGGAATCCAGCCAGTAAGCATATATAGACCAGTTCTCACTTTATGGACTCTTACGCAAGCAGTCGCGCTTACGGAGCATGAAGACCAGAAACGATCGCTTGCTGCTCAATGCCCACGACGTGGCGTTGATGCTGAACATCTCGAGGGCCCTGGCCTATCGCTGGATGCAGGATGGCACTCTGCCCGCTTTGCGGGCACCGGTGGGTCGCGTGGTCCGCGTGCCGCGTGCCGCCCTGGAACAGTGGATCGAAAGAAACACCTACACCGGGAAAGGCGGAGGCGCCCATGCGTAGCACCACGGCGCCCGCCTTGTCCGCAACGGAGCACCGCTTGGCAACTTGTGAGTCTAGACCCACAAAGCGCCGCACGCGGAGCGACATGGGCGACATCCGCGCTGCAATCATCGCGATACTCGGCGAGATTCGGCCTGCCACGGTGCGCCAGGTCTTCTATCAGCTGGTAAGCCGGGGCGTGATCGCCAAGACCGAGGCCGAGTACAAGCGCACCGTCGTGCGTTTGCTGACCGTCATGCGGCGGGAGCAGGCGGTCCCCTTCGGCTGGATCGCCGACAACACCCGCTGGATGAGAAAGCCGTCCAGCTACTCATCGCTGAGCGACATGCTGGTTGAATCGCAGAGGCTGTACCGGCGTGCCCTGTGGGATAACCAGGACGCCTACGTGGAGATCTGGCTGGAGAAGGACGCCCTCAGCGGCGTCCTGTATCAGGAGACCGCGGAGTTCGATGTGCCGCTCATGGTCACCCGCGGCTATCCCTCGATCTCCTATTTGTACGAAGCAGCCGAAGCCGTGAGCGAGTGCAACAAGCCGGCCTTCCTGTACTACTTCGGCGACTATGACCCGAGCGGCTGCGACATCACCCGCGCGGTCGAGGCGGGCATCCGCGAGTTTGCGCCCACTGCCGAGATCCACTTCAAGAGGGTGGCCGTCACGCCCGAGCAGATCACTGAGTGGAAGTTGCCAACCCGTCCCACCAAGACGACTGACTCCCGTAGCAGGCGGTTTGACGGAGAGAGCGTCGAGGTCGATGCCGTCCCCCCGGCAACTCTCCGCGGGTTGGTTCGGAGCTGTATTGAATGCCACATTGACCGATGGCGCCTCGGCCAACTTCGACAGGTTGAACAGCAGGAGCGGGAAACGCTGAAGCGCATGGCAGGAGCGATGAAAAAGGCCACATCGTCGCAGACCCATACGGAGGCCCATTGATGAGCAGCCCTGACGTGATCCCCAACCCTGAATTGGCCGAGGCATCCAGTGCTGCATCTGAAGTCCGGCGTGCCATCGGCTGCTTGTTCCGCCCCGGCGACGTTGTCGAGGTCCGTGTGCCGAAGGCGGGCCGGCACCGCACCGTTTCCGGCTACTACTCCGATCAGAAGCGGCTGGCGCAGGATATCGAGCGTCTGGAAACCCGCCTGTTTCCCGGCGTTTACTGGACGCTCAATCCGGTGAACCCCGCGCTCCTGGCCCGTGCCGACAACAATCTGAAGGCGCTCGTAGAGACCACCACCAGCGACAAGGACATAGTGCGTCGATGGTGGTTGCCGGTTGACCTTGATCCGCGGCGACCGGCGGGAATCTCGAGCAGCGAACTTGAGCACTCGTCTGCCCTGGAACTGGCCCGGTCGATTCGGGCTCAGTTGACTTCAGATGGTTGGCCGGCGCCGATCCTTGCTGACAGTGGGAATGGCGCCCACCTTCTTTACCGTCTCGATCTCCCCAATGCGGCGGAATCCGCAGAGCTGGTGAAACGCGTGCTCGAGGCGCTGTCGAACCGACACAGCACCGACTCGGTTGCGGTCGATCTCACCACGTACAACGCTTCGCGGATCTTCAAAGCGTACGGCACGACAGCGCGCAAGGGAGACAGCACCGCTGACCGACCGCACCGTCCTTCCAGGATTCTGGAGGCCCCGGCGACAATCGATATCGTCCCATTAGAACTGCTGCAGGCCTTGGCGTCGCAGGCCCCGGCGAAGAACCCGGCACGTGTCATTGCGATGCCTCGGACGACCGCATCGACATTCGATGTAGAGGAATTCCTGCACCGGAACGGAATTCGGTACCGGGCACCTGTCCCTTACGAGGGTGGCCGCAAGTTCGCCCTGGAGGCGTGTCCTTGGGACCCCTCGCACCGATCCCCTGACTCAGCGGTGTTCGAGGGCGCCGATGGGCGTCTCGGCTTCAAGTGCTTTCACGACAGTTGTCAGGGACGCGGCTGGCGCGAGTTCCGCGAGAGATTCGAGCCCAACAGCCGCAACACGCAGGCCATCCCGGCAATGGAGGATCCGGATGCTCTGCCATGGGGAGAGACCGTCGACTGGTGGTTGCGCGCCGACATGCCGGTTTGGTGCCGGAGCTTCCTCGAGGAAGCGATCCGCAAGGTAGAGAAAGAGAAGAAGTGGCAGTGGGTCGCCACGTATCCCTATTGCCGGCCTGACGGCACGCCGCTGCTGGCGAAGGCCCGGTTCTTGGACCGCGCCAACGACAAGACGTTTCGGCAGTTCCTGCTGACTCCGAAGCATGGTTGGCGTCCGAAGCGGCCTGGGCAGGCGCGCGACTTGCTGTACCGCTGGCCAATGCTGTCTATGGCGTCGGAGATCTTCCTGCTCAACGGCGAGAAGGCCGCCGACAGAGGCGCACAGCAGTTGGACCTGTGCACAACTTGCCACGTGGAAGGGGAGGGCGAGTGGCACGCCGCATTCAACGAGACATTCCGCGACAAGCGAGTCGTCGTCATACTCGACAACGACGACAAGGGCGAACAGCACGGCGCTCTTGTGGCAAGACAACTGGCGGGTATCGCAGCGGAGATCCGGCTTGTCCGGTTGTCCGGATTACCTCCGCGCGGTGACCTGTGGGATTGGATCGAGATCGGCGGTACCGCCGAGCAACTGCGAAAAATCGTGGATGAAACGCCGCCCGAGGCGGCCCAGGCAGTAGCTTGCTCGAACTCCTCTGGAGTGGTGGTCGAAGCGGCTCCGATTCCCTCTCCTTGGCGGAACAGGTTGCTGCTCACCGACAACGGTGAGCCGCGGGCCTTGCTCGCGAATGTGATCACGGCATTGCGCGGCGCGCCCGAATGGGAGGGCGTCCTGTGGCGCGACGATTTCGCCTTGCGGACGGTCGCCCGTGGGCCGACGCCGTGGGGCGAGGTTAGCTCGTGGGGCGAACGCGAAGACGGCCTCACCACGAACTGGCTGCAGCACCAGGACATTCGCGTATCCAAGGAAGTTGCCGGCCAGGGCATTGAGATCGTCGCTGGTGACCGCACTTTTCATCCGGTCCGTGAGTACCTTGGGTCGCTGACCTGGGATGGCATCCCACGCTTGCACGAATGGCTATACCTGCATCTCGGTGCCGACCCGTCACCGTACTCCTCAGCCGTAGGCTCAAGGTGGATGATCTCGGCAGTCGCCCGGATTATTCGTCCGGGATGCAAGGCCGACTGCTGCATGATCCTGGAAGGTCCGCAGGGAATCAAGAAGTCGACGACGCTCCGAACGCTCGCCGATCCCTGGTTCGTCGATCAGATCCCGGAGCTTGGCACCAAGGACTCTCTGATCCAGATTCACGGCGTCTGGGTCGTGGAGTTGGCCGAGTTGGATTCCATATCTCGGGCAGAGGTAAGCAGCATCAAGGGGTTCATCTCGTGCCAGAGCGACCATTTCCGGCCGCCCTACGGCATCCGCTCAGGCGATTTCCCACGCCAGTGTGTGTTCGCCGGCAGCGTGAACCACAGTACTTACCTCCGGGACGAGACGGGCGCCAGGCGTTTCTGGCCAGTAGCGTGTCGGGCGCCGCAGATCGACATCGACGCG
>JAPKZC010001010.1 GCA_026394025.1 Candidatus Solibacter sp. | reverse complement strand
GTAAAGACCTCAAGGCGCGAGCCGAAGCCGGGTTCACGATGCTCAAAACGGACCTCGGCGCGGAGGCCATTCTCAGAGGCAAGCCGGGCACTTTCCAGGCGCCCATGGAGGGTCCGTGGGGCGGGGGCGACACGGTTGAGAACTACATGACGGCATACGAGCTCACCGACAAAGGGTGTGCACTCGTGGCTGACCACGTCGGTCAGATTCGTGAGGCCATGGGTATGGACATCCCCCTGGCGTTCGACCATTTCGGACACCTCGGGGTCAACAGCCTCATCAAACTCGGGAAGGCGCTACAGAAGTACAATCCGGCCTGGTTGGAGGATATGGTTCCGTGGTACCGGACGGAGCAGTGGAAGATCATCACCGACGCGCTCGACGTTCCGACGTTGACCGGCGAAGACGTATATCTGGCGGAATCGTTTGAGAAGCTCTGCGAGGCGCGCGCAGTCGATTATATCCATCCGGATCCCGCGGTGACAGGGGGCTGCCTCGAATTGAAGAAGATGGGCGACCTGGCGCAACGATATTCGATCGGGATGATGGTCCACTGCGCCTCTACTCCGATCGGCTATATGGCCGGCGTACACGCCATCGCCGGCACCGAGAACTTCATCGCCTATGAATGGCACCAGCCGGAGATGCCCTGGTACAAAGACATCACCGACGTATGGCCCATGGTGAAGAACGGTTACATCGACGTCCCGACGAAGCCCGGCATGGGCATCAAGGTCAATGAAGAAGCGATTCGTCCCCTGTGCAGGCCGGGTGAGTTCTTCACCGATCCAACCACCCAGTGGGATGCGCAAAGAGGCTGGGACCGTATCTGGAGCTGAGGTTTGACTGCTTCGGATCACCGGGGCGCAACAGGCGCCCCGAGCAAGCTTCCGAGATCCGCGGTTACTGGTTGACGACGGGGCTTCCCGGCCGCCCGCGTCCGGCGGGACGATCGGCCACACCCTGCGGCCCCGGCCCCTTGGCTTCGCGGAAGCTGAAGAGGGCCTGCCGAATCGGGGTGCCGACGACTTCGATCCGCTTCAGGTCCCGGGTGCCGACTCCGTGTTCCTCGGCCAGCGCCAGGTTGTTGTCGCAGCGCTCGAACGGAGCCGTACCGCGGTCCGCCATCGGGTCGAATCCCATGAGGGCGGCTGCCACGGCATCCGTGCTGACCACGTTGGTGCCGATCACCACGACGTTGGGGCTGGCGAATTTCGTGTTGAAGCGCGGCAATTCCGCCCCGGTGATGGTCTCGATGCCGTCGAGGATGGTGAGGTGGACGGGGCGCGCGGCCACCAGGTCCGCGATGATGCGTGGCAGGCGATAGCCGCCCTCTCGCGGGGTGCTGGGATCCTTCTCGGGGAGGGCGCTCCTGGTTGGCTGCCGCGACCCCGAATGCATGATGTCCTGCCTTCCGCCGTAGGGGATGGGAAATGGCTCGTCCTCGCCCGCTTTATTGCCGTAGATGGTGCAGGGAGTGATGCCGAAGCAGTTCTTGATGCCGAGGGTGATGCCGGCGGTGGCGTGCTCCTTGATCTTGGCCATGGAGACCATCACGTCGCACTCGTCGTATGCGGTGTTGAGGTCGAAGGCGGGGAAGAGGTGGCCGCCGTTGGGAACCTTGAAGCGGGTGTAGGGCTTCTTGCCGGGGTAGGGCAGGTTGGTATTGATCAGCTCGACGTTGGGGGCCGCGCTCAACAGCAGGTTGGGATCCCAGCCGGTCTTGAGCATGAACTCGGCGAGTGAATCGGGCCAGCTCATGGCGCCCTCCAGCACCCGGATACATGACACCGCCCACCGTGCGCGGGTGTGACCAGTGAGTCCTGCCGGCAGGCATGTAATCGAAGCGCTGGTCGCCCTGCCCGGTAAGGTTGATCTTGATAGCGACGGTCTTGCCCTTAACCAGTTTTCCCAGCCCGCCAATCTGATCGAACATCTTCTCCGCGGTGGAGAGGAACTCGTTTCCGTAGCCGGTACACTTGGCCACGGCGACGGGTGCGGCTGGCGCGGAGGCGCGCAACGGTTTCGAGGCCAGCCCGATTCCTCCCGCGGCACCCAGACCGGCCAGGAACGTTCTTCGATCTATTTCGATGTTCATGAGAAGCTGCTTGGTTCAAACGTCGAACTCGAGTGCGATATAGCCCGGTGCCGCCCCGAGCGGCAGCTTGTACTCCTCGCCGGGGAAATCTTCAGCCGGGAACGCCTGCACCGGCACCGCGCTTTCGGAGCCGATCGACCACAGCCGGGCACCGCGATGCTTCTCCCGCAGCCACACCGCGCGCACGCCCCCCTGGCGGGAACTCCCGAAACTGAGCCCCTGCAGCAGCGCCGATTTGCCGTCCGTCGAGACGGTGTAATGGCTGCATCCCGAACTGCTGCTGTTGTAAAACCGCAACAAATTGTTTGAGTAGCTTACCAAAATGTGGACGTCGCCCGCAATCTCGTACGGATCGACAAGATCCTCTTTCGCCACCGCGAGACGGCCCTTGCCCACAGAACGCACGCCGTAGCGGAGGTGAGTTTCCCCTCCCCACTTCGGGCCTGCAATCAACAGCCCGCCCTGCTCGGCGAAGCTCAATATCTTCCGCCGCAGCGCCGGCTCCGGCGGAACGTTGTCGGCGTATACCAGGGCCTTCAGGCCGGTGAAGGGCTCGGCAGCGGCGCGCGATTTCCAGAGGACCCGGAATAGCAGGTCGCGGCGAGCCATCAGGTTCAGAATCTCGCCGCTGAGGTCGTAGTGTTCGCCGGTGAAATCCGAAATGACGCCGACCACGCCGAGCGAGCGGTAGTCGCGCCAGCCGCGGTGTGTGGCGAAAAACGCGGCTGCGGCGGTTACCTACTTCCAGGGCGCTTGGGAAGCGGCGTTTCCAGAAGCAAGCCCGGCGCGCAGGTTGTCGTCGAGCGAAATCACCCAGCGCCCGCCCGCCGCTTCGGTGTCGCAGACGGCGAGGGTATAGGCTTGGGCGGGTATGACGGCGCCCTTGCCCGGCGGGTCGAAGAGGACCCAGACCGGCTTTTCCGCGCGGGCGCGCGCCAACTGCACGTACCAGCCGTTGGAATCGAGCCAGGGTAGGGCGGTAGGACCGGCTTCGACGTCGGCGGCCGCAACCGCCTGCGGGTTGGAGACGCGCACGCCCGGCCACACGTTATCGGAGACGGCGAGGACGGGCGAGGGCGCGTCCCAGGGCGCTTGAGCGCGCTCGCCCCAGGCAATCACGGGGAAATCGGCCCTGCCGGTGAAGCCCTGCATGGCCACCGCATCCAGCCCGGCCGACTTGGCCGAGGCGATCGCAGCTAAGGGATCCGCGTTGCCGTCAACCCAGCCGACGACAGCGAGGCTGCGTTTGCGCGCTTCCGCAATCAGGGCGACAGCCGCCCTTTGCTGCGAGGCGTCTTCCGGCAGTCCGCCCGCCCAGGAGATTACGATGCAATCGACGGGCGAGCCTTTCAGAAACTCGAGCGCGGCCGGATCGTGCCAGCGCTCAAGCGCCTGGCGGGCTGTCGGTGAGAATCCTTCCGATTTAGAGTGCCTGGCAAT
>JAPKZC010000475.1 GCA_026394025.1 Candidatus Solibacter sp. | reverse complement strand
GACCTTCGGCGGGCAAATCGCAGGGACTGGCGTCAGAGCGGATGCGCGTAGAATTCTCACCTGGCCCAAGTCGGCGCCGAGCGGTGATTGCACGCGGACAAACACCGCCGGATTCGGCTTTCCCGGATTCTCGGGCAGCATCTCGACCGCCACGACGCTCAGCGGCGAATCCAGCGGGAGCCCCAACTGCCGCAGCGTCGCCACAATTACGGTCTGCTGAAATTCCATGAGCGCGGGCAGAAATCGGGGATCCTCGACGACATGATCACCCGGTGAAAGCGGAGCGCCCGGCGCGCGCGCGATCAGAATGTTGCGCCAGGATTGCGCATCGGCTTGCAGCACCTGGGCGTAGAGCAAGGCGTGAATCTGCGTATTCGGCGCATTGGCGCGAATGTTCCGGCCGTTCAGAACCGGCGCTGCGTACGGACTCACTACCCTGACCCGGTCGCTGGTCCGGCTGACCATGGAACGTAGGGGTGGCGCGGGGTGCTGCACGCCGGCCACTCGCAAGGGCCGGCCGAAACGCGCCTGCGCGGTACACCAGCGCTGCCGGCTGTGGCCGACCCGCAATTCATATACGAAGAAACCGAATAACTCTGGTGAGTCGGGGTCCAGGCCCGGCGGCAGCGGTAGCAGGTAGAAGCCAGGCGACTCGCGCGACTCGATGAGCGGTTGCATGGCGTTGAAGCCGGCAAAGTCATTCGGCTGATTCACGGTAATCACGCGAATCTCTTCGGGGTCCATCGGCAGCGGCGGTTCCGCCGGATCGGGCACTTGCACGGAACTGGAGATCAGCATGGGGTCCGGGCCATAGGCGAGCACGCGCCCGAAATACTGGTCCTTGGGATCGCCAGGCGGCCCTTGGAACTGAAGATACAACATGCGCGGGCGCTCGGCGGTTGAGCGGTAACGCTCACCCGGCTGGTACGGGCCGAACGCAAATCCGGCGGACAGGAGTTTCGGCGTCTGCCGCGGAGGCGTGGTCACCGGTAAGCGCAGCTTCCATTCGAACGGCGGATCCACATCCGCGGGAGGCGTTCGAAACAACGGACGCAATGTATATACCGTGTCTATTTCGGCCGGGAAGTCCGGCGGTGGACCCGGCTTGGGGTCGAAGGCGTCGATGAAGATTACCGAAGTATGGTTGCGGTCTGCCTGCTGCCATGCGGCATCGCCGAGGATGCCGGGCAGTTGGATGCGGCCGACGACCACGCCATCGCGCAGCACCTCGAACGCGGGATCGGCGAGCGCGTTCCAGGTCCAGTCCCGGTCGATGGTGAAACGCAGTGCGACCACCCAGTAATGGATGAGATCGGTCTTGGCGCTGAAGCTGATGGAACTGCAGTCGGGGTTCAACGTGTGGCGCAACGCCGTGGAGCAGGCGAACACCGTGCGCGTGCCCGACGGTGCCGAGAATGTGAGACCGGAGTGCGGGACGTCTAGTTCGGCTGCCAACCGGCTCGCGAGATCGGCAGGCGCCTGGTGCCGCAGTCCTGCGGCGGCCAGTGCGGCGATCTGAACCGGGGTGCGAGGCGGGTCTGGCTGCAGGAAGATCGCCATGATCTGCGGACCCAGGGCAGGGGGCAATAGCAGGTTGGGTTCGCCGGCCGAGGGGGCGGACAAGTACAAAGATATCGGCGCGGAGCCCAGGCGGGCGGCTTCGGATCCCCAGTATGCGCCCGCATCGTCGGGCTTGCCGACAGGAGTGAAAGTCAGTCGAACAGCGCGCGCGGACGGCAAGAGAAGTGGACCTTCAGCCACCACCGGGCCGGCCTGAAAAGGCGCCAGGGTAGAGCCATCCGTGAATACCACCTCGAGTTCAATGGCCTCGTTCGGGTCCTCGGGGAAGTTGCGCGTAGTGGAGTACACCGGCACAAATGGCTGCGCCGTCACGGAGTCCGCCAGCGGGTCCCGCGTAAGCGTCCTGACCGCTACATCGATGCGGACTTGCGTGGCATCCGGATCGGGGAGAGCGGGTTCCCTGCGTTCCACCTGAGCCTGTGCAGTCTGGGCGAGCAGAGCTGCGACGGCGTTCGGAAAAGCGGTGAAGGCGATATCCGGGTAACCGAGAACCGGCCGGAAGACCTGATAATGAGCGGCACGGGCAGCCCGCGGCTCGGGGTCGGTTCGAATCGCCCGCACTGCCTTGGGCGGAGAAAAGCGGCGGAACGGCACCTTGGCAACGGACGCGCGCGCCGGATTGAGCGGGGCCTCGTCCGCGCGGGGTCCGCCGCCCGAGAGGTCTGCCAATCGAACGCGAAATCGATAATCGCTGCCGTATCGAAGGGGCACTGCGTCGCCCCCTACGGGCGAGTAGACCGGATTGCCTACCGGGTCGGTGTTGCCTGCAATTTGGAACGGAGTTGGATCCGTCACTACCAGGGACCCACCAGCCCATGTAGTAAAGAAACTCGGCAGCCAGAACTCGCCAGTGGGGTTGTTGGTGAGATTCGAGGGCAGCGTCTCGACACCCAGTTCATCGTCGAAGTTGCCAATGGGAATGCCGGCCAACGCCAGATCTCCCTGCGCGCGATTGAGCGATTGCCACTGGTCGGCTGCGTCGTCGAACACGTCCACACGGTACGCGGCAACGCCCAAAGGAGAGCCGGGAGGCGGCAAACCAGGGTCGTAGGCATTCACACCCAACTGGCGGTTCAGCCAGACGGCGACCTGTTCGTCGTCCCAGCCCAGACGAATCCCGGTATCCTTCACCGGGGGCATGGCATTGCGGCTCGACTCGATCACCGCCGCGGTGCGCGCCTGCGTGCCGTGCACAATCTTGGCGAAACCATCGTCGTAGGCACTGGCCTCGGCGGAGACGTGATCGAAGTTGCCGGCGTCGTCCACCGGAAACAGCACGGACGCGAACACTCGCCGTGCATCGGCCAGCGCGGGAATGCGCGCCGCAAATAGCGACCTCGGCAGGGCGCTGTAATCGCTTCCCGGAGCCACGTCCACGTAAAGGTAACCGCCGCGGGCGAAAGCTTGTGGGTCGGGCAGATCGACGAAGGTCTCATAGATCAGGCCCAGTTCGCGTGCCAGCAGCGGTTGCCGGAGTACGAAGCCGTAGATCTCTTCCCAAAAGAAGTCGCGCGGCGGCGGGCCCGCTGGAGGCGGAAGCGCCGCGCCCGCGTCGCGAACGGCGCAGGCATACTCGTCGCCGGCCACCAGGAACGGAGTACGGGGTCGGCCCCCTACGGTCGCATTGGCATAGGAACCGGTCAAACTCTTCTTCACCTGCACCGCGGGATGGGGCGCGACGGGTCCGTCGTGTGCGCGCACCGGAATCTCGTTCGCAAGCGCTGTGAACAACGCCGGACGATTGGCGGCGACGATCAACTCGAGCGGGAGGCGCAGGCTGACGGACGCGGCTGTGGGAAGCGATTGCGTCGACGGAATGATGGCCGCTTCAAGGGTCAGCAGGCAGTCCGGGAAGGACGGGTTGAAGGCCAGCGGATCGCCCTTGGGCAGCACCAGAACGTTGAGGAAAAGGCGCGGCGGTTGCCAGCTTTGCGGAAACGGAAGCAGATTGATGGGTGCGCTCTTAATAGCCATGGTTTCTCTCTCCGGAGCCGCCTAAGGCACGGGCAGCAGGGCTGTTTTAGCCAGTACCAGCGCCATCTTCCAATCCACATCGACGTCGTAGTGCGTGCGAAAAGATTTTCGCTCATCCACCAGCCAGGCTACCGTTATAGTGCCGGCAATCAGAATTTCACCATGCAGCTTGCAGATATGCTGCAGATCCAGCAGGTCGTGGGTAGTTCGGGTAATCGCGATTCGTCCTTCGATACCCAGCTTGAATCCCAGCAGTCCGGAAAGCAGCTTGGCGCGGCCCTCGATGCCCACCAGTATTCCGGGCGCGATGGGGTTCGTCATGAGGAAGTAGCCGTAGTGCACGGTCGCCTCCAGGCTCACCAGGAAGGGGATAATATCGCCGCCGATCGAGCCTACCACCGCGGCATCCAGCTCAAGGGTAGTCTTGCCGGACTGGTCGGCACGGACCGCGAAGCGTAGCTGACCGCCGCCGTAGATCAGCGGGAACACCATTTGCTGCCAACTGCCGGTGACCTCGAAAAAGATGGCGCCGTTGGTGGTTCGCTTGAGCACTTCCACGGACAGTTCGGCGCCCAACTTCAGGTTGCCTCTCAATTTCCCCATGCCGCAGTCGAGGGCATTTCCCTCGGAGTCCGCGATATCGAAATCGGCAACGGCGGAAAGCCGGAATGTGGAGCCGGAGAATGAGGCATCGACTTGCAGCGGCGCAGGCAGATTCGGGGCCCAGTCCCGCAGCATGCGGAGCACATCCGTCACTGCATCCAGGGCGCCGCTGAACAGGACCTGCGGATCCGGGAAGCTGTCCGATCCCACAGCCGGCGCCTCGATCCCGTGCACCACTCGCATTACTTCGCCCACCACGGGAAAAGTGAGTACCTGCTGAAGTCCCGTGGCCTTGATGGCCCAATCGGCAGCCGAATCGATGACGAACCTGGTGGCTGCGCCGGCGGCGTCCTTGTACGCCAGATCGGCGCCCCACGACGAAGTTTTGAGCAGACTGAATCCGGGCGCCGCTGCCGTGACTGTGAAGGGCGTGGGCGAGAGCCGCAGAACGCCGGCCGCGGATTCGAGCCCCCAACCGGGCAAGTCGAACGGAATAGCCTGGGTCCTGGCGGGAAATAGTCCGGGCGCTTTCAAGAGCGCGTACGGGTCGGCCAGGAGCGGACTCACGACGCTGGTGATTTGCGCGGAGGCCTTCTCGATCTTCGGCCGCGCAACCAGAATTCGCTGTGCCCCGCTGGAGAACAGAAACGCGTAATCGGAAGCGGGATTGTTCTGCAACAAGTCCGCTGGATCCGCCCAGCGGAAGGGGCCTGCATTGGTGCGCACCAGTGGAATTCCACCCGATGCTTCAACGGGTTCCACCGAGCTTGTACTGTTGTTGACACGCACCACGCTCCACTGCCCGGCGGCGCGCAGCGCGGGAGTGCCGTACGCAGCTACGGCGAACTGGTTCGACGCGTTCTCGGCAAACACGCCGGATACCTTCATTTCGTGCGGCGAATCGCCAATGTGGATCTGGCAATCGATGGGGCCGCCAAGCCGCCCCTGGGTGGCGAACAACTCGCGAAGGCGCACTGCATCGATCACTTTCGCGGTGACGGGTCCGGCGCCCGGAACATTCGGAATGGTGAGCTGTTGGATGAAGCCGAGGTGCCGCCGCGCCGGTACCCGCCCGTTGCCGTCCCCGCCTCGTATCACGCCGTCCACCGCGATGTCGGCATCGTAGTACACTGCCTGCATCTTCGAGCCATCGCTCAGCGTCACGGTGTAGTCGGTGTCCATGATTTCGCGGATATCGTGGAGCGAAGTTTTGATGATCGAACAGGCCGGGCGTGGTGGCCAGCCATCCGCTATCCCAACGCACCACTGCGCCGTTTCCATATCGCTCCAGCGTTATGGTGCGCACCACGCGCGCGCAGCAGGGGAGCAGATAGCTGGTCAGCATGATGCGCTCAAATGCCGTACGGCCATGGAATGCGTCGAAAGCGACTTGCGTGATTCCAATATCCGCGTCTTTTTGCGCCAGGAACCAACGGCTGAAGATGTTGGCGCCGTATCCGGAGAGGCCGATGCGATCCACGGGAACTCCGGTCTTGAAGGCAGTGTTGAAGGCCGGGCCGATCACCGCGCCTAGCACGCTGGGCGGCGGAGACGACGTAACATTTTGTACTTGCAGGGCCTGGCCTGCGATCCAGACCTGACCACCGGTTTGCGTCCTCGCGACCAGAGCAAGTTGGGGCGCGCCCTCAAAATCCGCATAGCGTGGAGCGCCAATCTGAAGTTGCGGCAGGGCGCTAAACTGGCGGTCGAGTGGGTTGAGGAGCGCGACCGCCTGGATGCCGAACGGCAGAGTGAAGCGCACGGCGGCGTTGTGTTTGTCTTGCGAGTAGGCGTTGACCACCTCAGCCAGCAGCGCGACGGGACGCACCTGCACCAACCGGACGGCATCGGCCGCGGCCAGACTCGGCCCGCCGTCGTCACTGAAGAACAGCGTCTTCTCCGTATCGCCGGGTACTCTCGGGTTGGCCTTGTTGAACACTGGCTCGCATTGAAACTGCGGCAGCAGGAAAACGGTCGCGTTCGACCCGGCGACATGGAGCGTGAGATCACGAATGTACAGGGCACCCTGAGGCCGATCGCCGAAGCCCAGAGCCACTCCGAGTTGGCCCGCGTTGGAGGAAACGTCGAGCAGCACCAGGCCTTGATCGACCTGGTGGCGAGTTAAGTCACTGAAGCTCTGGGTGAGGTCGTCCTGCGCACGGAGGGTGCGGGGATTGGGCAGAACGGACCCCAAGGCCTGCATGTTGAAGGGAGACGGATCGAGCGTGATATCGAGGTGAGCGTCGAAGGGCTCGGTCCAGATCACGGTCGCGACGACGCGAGTTCCGTCGTCCGCCCTAATGTTCGTCTTGAGATCGAAGTTGGCGGCATACGGATCGGGCAGGGTTGGCAGCAGTTGATACAACGGAAGCGCGAGGTGGAGCGCTCCGCTCCGCATTTCGCCCGGCGCGCTCAGCATCGCGTTCAACTCCAGGAGCACGGGATCGGCGACAGTGAGCAGAGCGTTCGGCAACGCCAGCGCAAACGGCTGGAATTCGCCGATCTGCTGGCGGCCGCGCAGGGCAATTCGCGAGCCGGCTTCGTCCCGTTCCAAGAGATGAAGCGCGGCAATGCGGGATTCCAGGCGCTCGCCGGACGCGCGCATTGGGCGGTCGATGTGCATCGTCACTTGAGCGCGAGTGAGCACGGCTTCGGCGCCGGATTCGAGATGGAAGTACCAGCAGGGGAAGGAAGCAGCGCGGTTGAGTTCGATGGTTGAGCGGCGGACCACGCGGTCTTCAAACCAGGCTTCCAGGGTCTGGGTAGCCCGCGGATTCGTGGCGGCGCCGGCGAATACCGTAGTGTGCCCGGGTGTCACCAGGATCGTCGTAGCGTTCAGCGCGATGCTGCCGCCCGCCGTCCCCGGAAGCGCCACTTCGAAACCCGGCTCCATCGTGACCGCGAGCGCTCCCGGTCCCTTGGCGTCCGCCAGTGCGCCTGGTAGTTCGGTGGTGACTGGCACCGCCCATGCAGCCGACTGGATCCCGGCCGATCCGGACATCGGGAACAACTCCGTCCCAGGATCCGCAGTTGCCGTGAACGTGCCAGGCTCTGGCGCGAGTGGAAACAGGATGCTACGTAGCGAGCTGTTGAAAGCGGGCGCGCCATTCCCGGGCGTAAACGAGACCGTGCCGCCGAACGCAGTCATCGACCCTGGATCGAATTCGCTGACCCGGATCCCGTTGGCAGAAACAGCAATTGTGACCGATTCTGGGAACCCGGCTAGATTCTGCGTGTCGAGCTTCAGGCGCAGTGTCACGCCACCCTGGGGTCTTAAGAGCAGTCCGCCCGCGCCGACCTGGACCGGCCCGGCTGGCGTTGCAGTTCCGCCGGTAATTCGCAAGCCCGCCCAGGAACCCGCGGGCGCCGAGGGATGAATCGATGAAGCGTTGAGCCACACGCTTCCGGGCGGGAGGGTAAGCGTTCCGCCGGCCGGAGCGGGCGCGGTCCCTTGCGGCAGCAGCGCAACTGGTGCGGCGCCGCCCTGCACTAGTACGACGAAGAAAGCGCCGGGCGAAAACACATCGAACCAGTGGAGGCGCCCCCCACGATCCTGAAAGGGTCCGAGCGTCTGTCGGGGCGATTGCGCCCAGGCCCATTGCGGCGCGCCGATAAACTGATCCACCTCCGGAATGAAAGTGGTGCGGCGTGCCACGCGGTTTCGCGATGGAGGAGGTGGAGGCGCGTCGCCGAGTTGCGCAATCTCCTCCTCGGCTCCGCCTGCCGGCTCGCCAACGAACTCGCGCAGACCAATGTCGTCCGGCGTTTCGCCGGCAAGCAGCGCAGTTAAGAGGATCTTTCGGAGTTCCCGCAACTGCTCGGGAGGTGTAGCGCCGG
>JAPKZC010000149.1:8678-9624 GCA_026394025.1 Candidatus Solibacter sp. | reverse complement strand
ATCGGCTCCTGCTCCAGCAAATGTCGCCTCAAAGTGGCGACTTTCTCTTCGCCGGTGTAATGCTTTCTTGATTTCTTCACGTGCTCTCTCCGTTATCTTAACGGAAGAGCGCTTTCTCCACTTCCAGCCGGGGCGGCACACACCCATCCGTGCTTATCGAGCAAACGGATCACCTCGCGTACCTTCATCGGCATCAGACTAATGGTACGCCATTGAGGCTGGCGGGCGTCGCAGCAGGACCATTGGACGAATAGTCGCCGACTCGCGGGTCTGCCCTGTGGGCGGAACACTCCCCAGATACGGCCTTCTGGGAGATCGCTCCCGTATAGTCGCGTCCCCGTCATTTGGCCGCGTCCAACTCGCGGAAGCGCAGCCAATCGCCTCCGAAATCGTCCTTCGAGGAAAGCACTGGCCGCGTGCCACCAAAAGGACAGACCGGCACCATCATTCATCCGCTCAGTGAACCGCATCGATCTTACCGGAAGCCGCCGCGCTATTTGCGGCCGGCAGCGGGGAACTTCTCGGATTTCACGATGCCGCGGCCTTCCTTGATAAACACCAGCTGATCTGCGGCGACCTTCGCGATTCTCTCGGATTCGCCGCTCGGCCACAGAATCTCGAGGTCGGCCGATTCGCTCTCGCCCAGCCCGAAGTGCAGGCGGCGATCGTTCACCGACAAGTAGCTGGACTGTGCCAGAACCGCCTGGGCCTGCCGCCTCCCGCCGTACTGCGCAATCACTCGCGCGCCGATCGCGCCGCGGTTCGACTTCACTCCCTCCAGCTTCACCTTCAGCCAGTGGAACCCGCTGGTAACATCGTTGCGCAGCAGGGAGGGCGGCTCGTTCTGGTTCATTACCACGATATCGACGTCGCCGTCGTTATCGAAGTCGCCGAAGGCGCAGCCGCGGCTGGCGTGCGGCTCCGCCACGCCGGGGCCAGCCTCCTC
>JAPKZC010000149.1:6325-8670 GCA_026394025.1 Candidatus Solibacter sp. | reverse complement strand
GCGCGGCGTGCGGTGGGGGTATTCGGGATGCTCCTTCTCCACCTCGGGGTAAACGCTGCCGCTCACCACAAATATGTCCGGCCAGCCGTCGTTGTCCAGGTCAGCGAAACCCGTGCCCCAGCAGATGTAACGCGTCTCCACACCCAGGCCGGCCCGGATGGTCACGTCGTCGAAGCGGCCCTTGCCGTCGTTGCGGTAGAGCGTGGGGGTGTCGTTGTGGAAATGGGTCTTGAAGATGTCGAGCCGGCCGGCCAGGTTCGAATCGCCGATGGCCAGCCCCATGCCGGCCTGTTCCTGGCCGTCCTCGTTCAACGCAAGGCCGCTCTCCAGGCCCTCCTCGCTGAATGTACCGTCGCGATTGTTGCGGAACAGCAGGCTGGGGGTGGAATCGCTGGCCACGTAGATGTCGGGCCAGCCGTCACCGTCGAAATCCGCCGCCACCGCGGTCAGCCCGTAACTCCCTTTCACTTTGCCGACGCCGGAGGCTTCGGTGACGTCTTCGAAAGTCCCGTCACCCCGGTTGTGGAACAACTGGCATGTCTCTGTAGGCAGCCCGCGCGGTCCGCAGTTCACCGGGATGCCTTTCTCGTTGCAGTTCGGATCGCGGCCGGCGGGCGGAATTTCGTTGCGATCGAAGACCAGGTAGTTGGCGACAAACAGGTCCAGCCTGCCGTCCCGGTCGTAATCCACCCAGGTGCAGCCCGCCCCCCAACGGGTGGGCCCGAGCAGGCCCGCTTCCCGCGTGACATCTGTGAATGTGCCGTCGCCATTGTTACGGTACAGCACGTTCCGTCCCCATGAGGTGACGAAGATGTCGTCGAAGCCATCGTTATTGTAATCGCCGACGGTGACACCCATGGCCCATCCCGTGCGCGCCAGACCCGCCTTCTCGGTGACGTCGGTGAAAGTGCCATTGCGGTTGTTTTTGTAGAGCCGGTTCGTGGCCCCGGCCGGCGTGTCGTCCAGGTGCGTGCCCGAGAGCACGAAGATATCCAGCCAGCCATCGTTGTCGTAGTCCAGGAAGGCGATGCCCGCGCCATTGGTTTCGACGATGTAATCGACGCGGTCCGGCAGACCGTTGATCGTCGGCGCGCGAAGCCCCGCCTCGGCGGCCACGTCGGTGAGGCGTGCACGAAAAGGCTTGCCGGACCGCTGACCGCGCGGCGTTGGCTGCACGCCGCGCGACGCCATGGTTCCGCGTTGCGCCCGGAGCGGCGCCGCGCCGAGCAGTGCCAGCAACTGGCGGCGAGTCATGAAGCGTCCCGGCAGCTAGTACGTGAAACGAAGGCTGGCCTCCACGTTGCGGGGTTGATTCGACTGCGGGGAGGTGATCCGGCCGAAAGTGGCGCTAGTTACGCCGGTGGTGATGCCACCCAGCAGGTGCCGGTTTGCGAGGTTGAAGGCCGAAGCGCGAAACTCCAGCCTGCGGGCCTCCTGCCGGCCGAGGCGGAAGATCTTACTGATCGCTAAGTCTTCGTTCAACTGGTTGGGCTGGCGAAGCTGCGACAGCACCGCGGGCATGTTGCCGTAGACCATGTTGGCCGGTTGCACAAATGCCTTCGGGTTGATGTACTGACTGGTGGGATCGTCGGGGTTCCAGTTCGCGTTGTACAGAGATTCTCCGGGGACGAGGCTGCAGCGCGCCGAGCCTGCGTTGTACATCTGCTGGCCGCACCCGGGAGTGAGCGGGTTGCCGGTCTGGTAACGGTGTACGCCTGCGACGCTCCAGTTCCCCACAAACGCGTTCACGACCGGGCTCACTCCGTTCAACAGCCTCTTGCCTTTGCCGAAGGGCAGATCGTAGATGTAGCTGAGCGCAAAGACGTGCGTCCTGTCGAAGCCCGCGACGGCCCGGTCCGTCAGGTGGTCGTAGACGTTCTGTCCCTGGGCGCTGGCTATGGCCTTGGAGAAGGTGTAAGAAGCCAGCGCGTAGAAGCCCTTGTCGAAGCGATGTTCCAGGCTGGTCTCCAGGGCATTGTAGGTTGAATGTCCGGACAGCGAAGGACCGCTCACGCCGGAGTACTGCGGGTAGGGACGCAACGCCTGGTTCAGCGCCAGGTTCAGGGGATAGGCCGCATAGGGTAAGCGGAATCCGTTGGCGATCAGCACGGAATTGGTCGGCTGACCCGCGGCGTTCACCATAGTACTCAGATTCGACCCCAAAAGAGTCCCGTAGGCGGACCAATACTTGGGGTCGAGCTGGTCGAAATTCTGCGTGGCCTGCACCTTGACGCCGTAATTGGCGTGAAAGCTTCCCCGCCACAACGTGCTGGGGGTCATGCTGCGCTCGATGGTGAAATTGTAATCGGTATAGTAGCCCGGCATCCCGGCCTCTCCGGTGCGGT
>JAPKZC010000149.1:2418-6289 GCA_026394025.1 Candidatus Solibacter sp. | reverse complement strand
CGGAGACGAGAAATTCGCCACGTTCGGGCTGACTTGCACGGGCTTGGCGGCCGCGATCAACGGCTGCATGGTGGGGTCCAGGAAGCCCGTGGAGAAGAGCAACGCAATGCCGCTGGAGAAGTAGTTGGACGGGGCGGAGTACGTGCCGCCGAAGCCTTGGATGCCGCTGTCGGCGTTGCCGTCCTCCCGAATGCTGTCGTAGACCAGCGACCCGCCGGCGCGGATTACGGTTCTGGGAGTGAGAAGATAGGCGATGCCCAGTCGCGGCCCGAAACCGTTGTGCCGCGTGTACTGGAGTATGTTCCGGCCGCTTCGTCCCGACCCCGAGCCCGCAAATTCCATGGCCCCCAGCAACCCTCCCGCGCCCGGGTTGGGAATCGATGGATTGAAATTACTGTTCTGGTGCCCCGGCTCGTAGCGGTTGAACGGCAGGTCGTAGCGCAGCCCCACGTTCATCGTCAGCTTGCTGCTGAGTTTGATGTCGTCCTGGACATACCAGGCATAGTAGCGGAAGGTGAAGTTGATGTCGGCGCTGAAGCTGTACTGGGCACTGTTGGCCAGTCCCAGCAGGAAGGAGGCATAATTGATGCCCGTGGTGCCGCTGACGCCGGGGTTCCCGGTAGACGCCGAGGACGTGGTGATGATGCCGGCGCAATTGTTACAGTCGTTGCGCGCATAGCTGGGCCGG
The DNA here is from genome assembly GCA_026394025.1 of Candidatus Solibacter sp. Classification (GTDB taxonomy): domain Bacteria; phylum Acidobacteriota; class Terriglobia; order Bryobacterales; family Bryobacteraceae; genus Solibacter. The sequence continues at coordinate 5,601 of JAPKZC010000149.1, read as the reverse complement.
ATATAGTTGAATCCGAACTTGAAGCTGTGCCGTCCCTTCAGCCAGGCCACCTGTTCCTGAAGATTCCACGTGCGGCCGGGCGACCGTGTCCAGACGTGGCTGCCGAAGTTGCCGAATTCCGTCTGATACTTCGAATAGTTCGCGACTTTGGTGTTCACGCCCGGAAACAGCGTGGCGTCGTGGAAAGTCTTGTCGGTCGCGATCGAATCCTCACCCAAGTCCCGCTGGTTATAGCCGAACGTAAAGTGATTCAGCAGGTTCGGTTTGAACACGTAATCCAAGTTGGCGCGGACCCATTTGAAGTTTCCGAATTCCTGAAAGCCCTCCGATACTGGACCCGGGATAGGTCCCTGTAGCGGGTAGCCGTTGAAATAGGTCTTGCTGAACAGACCGCTGACGCGCAGTTTCTGGGTCGCGTACAAGTCGCCCTTGATGGAGTAAACGCCCTGGTTTTCGCCGGGGGTCCGGCTTCCGTTGGTCCGGTCGTAGGTGTTGCTGAAGACCTGATCGGGATTGTCCGGCAGCGGATAGTAGTTGGGCTGGTTGATGAACTTGGCAATGGGAACGATCCGATTCGGGCAAATGACGTTCACCACCCCGTTGCACTGCATGCGCGGGCGCAGGTTTGCATCCGCGATGATGTTGCCGCTGGCATCGTACGGGTCGTAGAGGGGCACCATCTGCCCGTTAGAGCCCACATACCTTCTGAAATCGCCGTTACGGAAGTCCTGAATCGCGGTGCTGATCAACCCGGGAGCATTGACGTCTTTAGCCCGCGAGCGCTCGCCCGAGAAGTAGAAGAACAACTTGTTGCGGCCATCGACCACTTTGGGGACGTAGACCGGACCTCCCACGGAGACCGCCTGGAGATTTTGATTGTGCACGGCGGGGGTATGCGCGCCGTAGTAGAAGCCCTTGGCGTTGAGGGCGTTGTTGCGTATCACCGCGAACATGGTCCCGTGAAGCGCGTTCGTGCCGCTCTTGGTGGAGTAATTCATTACCCCGTTCGAGGTGCGGCCGTACTCCGCCGAATAGGCTCCGGACTGCACCTTGAACTCCTGAATGCCCTCGGAACTGACCACCCGCATTTGCGGGTCGTTGCGGCGTTCGCTCATGGATTCCGCGCCGTCCAGGAGCTGGCTATTGCCGTAGGCCACGCCGCCGGCGACTCTTGGCGCGCCACCCGTATTGTCGGGGTCGCTGGTGATGGTGGCATTGACGCCGGGATTCAGCAGCGCGAAGGCGTTGTTGCTTCTCAAGCCGCCATTGGCGAACAGCGGCAAGCGCTCGATCGCCACGTTTTCGACGACCCGGCCAAGGTCGCTGCGGTCGGTCTGGAGCAGCGGTGCGACGCCGGTGACTTCCACCGTTTCCTTCAAAGTCCCGACTTGCAGCCGCAGGTCCACGCGAGTTGTGGTGTTGACGAGCAACTGCAGGTTGCTGGCTTCGCCCTTCTTGAAACCCTCTTTCTCCACGCTTAGCGAGTAGGTGCCCACCGGCAGGTACACAAAGCTGTACGAACCGTCGGTCGCGCTTGTGGCAACCTGCGAAAGGCCGGTGGTAGGGCTTTTCACGGTGACCGTGGCGCCGGGTACGGGGGCGCTGGAGCTGTCTGTGATTGTGCCTGTAATGGTTCCGCGATCTTGCGCCCAGGCAAGGGTCGCGGCGAAAACCACGCAAACGATAAGTCGCGTCATGTCTTCCCCCAAAATCATCAGAATGAGAACCCGCGAGAGCCAACTACACGTGTCGAGCGTCGATGACTGAGATCACGATTAGTGTACACCGGGGGGCATTATTGTCAAGCAAAAACCGGCCCTGTCGGCCCTGTACAGCGCAACGAAGGAACCCTCCATGGGTCTCACTTGTTACTTATGCCCCGGCCGGTCACCACTTCAAACGCCTTGAGACTAAAGTCGAACCCGCCAGGCGACACCGTCAACGGCCGTTTGGGGTCATCGCGCCTCCTCTGGCGCTGCCGGCGGTCCGGCCGCCGGCGCATCCATCTACGGAGTCATTGACGGCGGGGCGGCATCTGGCGCCGCGCCCCACGTCTTATTGGGCGCCGGGCCCATGCTGAATACGAGTTTGCCGCCGTTGGCAATCTCCGAATGGCTGAACCACGGCTTAGTGAGTGGCCGGCCATTCAGCGTCGCGGACTGAATGTAGATATTCTTCTCCGAGTTGTTACTGGCGACGATTACGAAATCCTTGCCGCCGCCCAAGTGGATGGTCGCCTCGTCGAAGATTGGGCTGCCAATGATGTACTCCGGGCGGGCCGGGTCCACGGGATAGAACCCCAAGGCGCTCATCACGTACCACGATGAAGTCGCACCCTGGTCGTCCATGCCCGGAAATGCCAGCCCGTACTTGTCGCTCCCGTACATGTCTTTCAGAATCCGGCGCGCCAGTTCCTGGGCCTTCCAGGGCTGGCCCGCCCAAGCGTAGTAATAGGCTGCCTGCTGGTCCGGTTGATTGCCCTGCACGTACTGGCCGATCATGCCCGTGCAGTCGCGGCAGATGCCTTTCGGGTTGTACGGCGTTGTGAAGAACTCGTCCAGCTTGGCTGCGAATTTCTCGCGGCCCCCCAGCAGGTTCATCAAACCCTTCACGTCGTGCGGCACAAGCCAGAGGCTGGACCAGCCGGACGCCTCCTTCATCATGAAGTTGTAGTAAGGCTCCCTCGGGTCGAACGGCGATATCCAATTGCCGTCCGCCGTTTTGCCGCGCATGAAGCCCGTCGAGGCATCGAAGACATTCCGGTAGTTGTGAGCGCGCTTGAGGAACAACTGGTAATCGTCTTCCTTACCGAGCTTCCTGGCGTAAGTCGCCAGGCAGTAGTCGTCCCAACTGTATTCGAGGGTCTTGCCCACCCCCGCGTTACCGGCGGCGTACGGAGGACTCGGGTTGCGGTCCGGGACAAAGTCCGACACCCAACCCTTTTCCAGGTACTCCTGCAAGTTGCGCCGCGGTCCCTTGATGTCCAGGGCGTTCTTGCGGAGGTACTCATAGGTGCCCTCCCAGTCGAAGCGGAGCCCCCGTTGCCAGTCGCCGAGATACATGAGAACGGCGTGGTCTCCATGAAATGATACGCCCATGTAACCCGACTCTTTGGCCATGTCGAGTTGCGAGCGGAGGATGTCCGCCTGGGTGTCCGGTTCGAGCAGAGTAAGCAGGACGATC
>JAPKZC010000149.1:1144-2387 GCA_026394025.1 Candidatus Solibacter sp. | reverse complement strand
AGAACGGAACACTGCCGTAACGGTCGTATTCGGCCGTCTTGACCTGGCCGTCCATGCCCATGAAAGTCTCGCCCTTCCTGGCAACCAGCCTCGGGCTGGCAAGCGAGTGGAGCAGGTTGGAGTAGAACAGCATGCGCTGCTTCTCGGTTCCGCCTTTCACTTCGATCTGGTTCAATTTCCTGGCCCATGCGTCTTCCGCCCGCTTTCTGACACCGTCGAAGTTCCAGCCCGGATTCTCCGCGGCGAGTCTCTTCTCGGCCGCTTCGAAGCTCTCACCGGACGCCACTTTGACCAGCACCTGGTCGCCGGGCGCGGTGGCGAACTGCAAGTACGCCCCGGCATAAGGCCCGGTTACTGTCCGTCCGCCCGGATTTACGTCGCTGCTGCCCAGGATGGAACCTCTGCCGGCCTGAGTGGGCGGCACCTGCTTGAACACACCGAACGCCTTGAACGGCCTGGAAAACTCGGCGACATAAAACGACCGGCCACCGCCCGCCCGGCCGCCTCTCGCCCCACCACGCTGCGCCTGGCCGCGGACGGTGCGATCGCCGACGATCTCCACATCCCCACCGGCGCGGCCGAGGTCGAGAACGGCGTGCGCCCGGTCGGTCGCGGGGAAGGTGAACCGGAACATTCCGGTCCAGGTGGTGGACGTCATCTCAACCTTCGTCCGGTAATCCTGTAGGTATGCCGTGTAATACCCGGGCGAGGCCTTCTCCCGGGCTTTGTCGTAAACCGCGGCATTGCGCTCAGGAGGAACGGTCCAGTCGCCGACCACCGGCATGATCGTGAAGCCGCCGCTGCCGCGCGCCTCGCCAGTCGAGAACCCGACGAGTGTACGGTGGGGGTAAACGTAAGGGTAGTTGACCCCCGCCGGATAGGCGACGTCCAGGTTCTTGTTGATCGGACTCAGATTGGTGGAACTGTGGGGCAGGACCGCTCCCGGCGAAGTGAACCCGGTATAGAGTTCTTCGCCCGGCGGCGGCGCGTTGCCGATTAGCTTCGGATTGTCCAGCGGCGCCGTTCCGACCAAGGCATTCGCATAGTCGACCGGCCTCTTATCGGGAGCTGCAACCTTCGCCTGGAAACCCCACAGCAAAAGGCTGAAAAGCAGAAACACGCTGGTGTACTTGATGACTGAATTCGCACGCATATGGACACCCTTTCTCTCCGGCAGCCGGAGTCAGGGCTAGTATCCATAGTTTCATTCTCGAAAGCAAGGGGAGAACCGGAGTTGCGGGCC
>JAPKZC010000149.1:0-1017 GCA_026394025.1 Candidatus Solibacter sp. | reverse complement strand
CGCGATCGTTGCCCTGACGTGCCTGGCGTGGGGACAGACGCTGGAACAGGCGAAGCGGGCCTTCGACGCCGGCAATTACGCGGAGGCGGCGCGGCTGTTCGAGAAGTCCCACCAGGCATCGCCGCGCTGCGACACCCTCTTCTTCCTGGGCATGGCGCGGTACCGCTTGAAGCAGGTGGACAACTCGCTCATCGCCTTCCAGTCCGCGGTTCATTGCGACCCCAAGCTGGTTCTGGCGCATCTCGCCCTGGCTGAGGCATACACCGAGAGAGGCAATCAGGCCGAAGCCCTCGCGGCGTTCACCAAGGTGTTGGCCCTTGAACCCAGGAACGGTTCCGCCCTGCGCGGCGCGGCATCCATTTACCTGGAACTGCAGCTCAATGAGAAAGCGGTCCCGCTGCTCGAAACCCTGGTGCAGGTGGATGGCAAGAACCCGCAGGCCCACGCGGAACTTGGTGCGGCGTACTTCGCGGTGGGCAACCTGGATGGCGCCCGAGTGGAGTTCAAGGAAGCGCTCCGCCTCAAGCCCGACCACGCGTCCGCCCTATTGGGTGCGGGCAACGTGTACCTGAAAGCCGCCGAGGAGGAACAGGCGATCCCCCTGCTCCAGAGGGCTGCCAAAATCATTCCGCAGGCGTACCAGCCACGCTTCCTGCTCGGCTCGGCGTACAATCGGCTGGGCCGTTACCAGGAGGCAGCCGCGGAGTTGGAACGTGCGGTGCGTCTTGGGGCCAACGACCCCGAGGTGTTCTATCACCTCGCGCGGGCCTACGGAGGTCTGGACCGGCAGGAGGACCGCCGCAAGGCACTGGCCCAATTCGCCCTGGAGACGCGGAAATCGAAGGAGAGCATCGAAGCCACACGCAGGGCATTGCGGCTCATGGATCAAGCCAGGGCGCTGGTGGATTCCGGCGATCTCGAGGCTGCGGCGGCGCGGGTGGACGAGGCTCGCGAACTGCGGCCCTCCGACGACCTGATTCTGTTCCGCCTGGCCGGCTTGCACTACGATCTGGGTCG
>JAPKZC010001007.1 GCA_026394025.1 Candidatus Solibacter sp. | reverse complement strand
TGGATGCCGAGACGCCGACCCAATGAGCGTCGCCGGCGCCATACTTGGCCGCATTGTGGAGCAGGTTTTGCAGTGCCTGCTTGAGCGCCATGGGATCTCCCATGACGAGGGGAAGGTCCGGATCGATGTTGGTCTCCACGTCGCATCCGGCGTGCTGGAAGACGGCCTTGGCCGATTCCAGCGTGTCGGCGAGCAGGTCCGCGATGGACAGGGGTTCAGGATTCTGAATGACGCGGCCGGCGGTGGCGCCGGAAAAGCGGAGCACCTGCTGGACGAGGTCCTTGAGCCGTCCGCTCTCCTGCTGGATGAGGACGCCGTAGCGCTCCACCTGGGCCGGATTGGCGGCGAGTTTGCCGCGCAGATTGTAGGCGGCGGTGCGGATGACGGTGAGAGGGGTGCTCAACTCATGCGAGATGCCGGCGACGAAATCCATCTGAAGGTCGGCCAGTTTCTGGGCGCGGCGCGTGTAGGTGATGAGGGCGCCGACGCTGGCCATCATCAACAGCAACACGCCAGCGGTGACTGCCAGGTTCCGCCAACGCGCTTGTGCCACGACGGCTTCGAGCGAGCCGGCGCGGTGGCGGACGAACATCTGCCAGCGTCCCGAATCGCCTCCCGGGCCGCCGCGTGCGGGTCCCCGGCCGCGCCCGCCACGCCCGGGTGAACCCCGGAAGATTTGATCGTATGGCGTGTCGAACAGACCCACCGAGGCGTCGGCGTTGGCAGCCACGCCGGCTGCCGGATCGGATTGATAGATTACCAGCGGAGGGCGCTGGCGGCTCAGGACTTCCACCTGATATTCCAACGTCCCACCTGTCTCCAGATGGCGCTGGAGCAGGTCGGGCAAGAGGATATCGCGGACGTACTCCAGGTTCAAATCGAAGATGACGGACGGGGTGCCGCCGCGCCCGAATTGGCCGGTGGGGCGGCCGGGCGGGGGAATCCCGAAGGCGGGGAGATCGAAGAGCATTCCCATGTCCTCTGGGGGAGGCCCTGGAAAGCCGCGTCCCTGCCGTGGCTCCGCGGACTGCATATTCTCCAGCCGCGCCTTGAGGGGCGCCCAATCCGGCGGCCACTCGGCAGTCTCGAAGACGGCTTTCTCCAGATCGAGGTTGCGCAGTACCAAGGCTCCATTGCGCGCCTCCGAGATCGCGATGTGGCGGAACATCTGGCCGTGGCGCCCGGTCTTCCTCCATTGCGCGAAGCGCGCCGCCACTTCGGCTTCGGGAGACTCCGAAACGGGCGGCAGCAGCACGCGGGCGGCGGTGGCGATCTCCGAGTTGAAATCCAGGCTGAGACGGCCGAGGCTGGCCAACAGGCTTCCGCGGAGCCGGTCGCGCGCGGCCACGCTGACTTCGCCAATCCAGCGGTATTGCAGCACGCCTAACACGCCGCAGAGCAAGAAGAGCCCGGCCACGAACAGCCAGGAAAGTGCAGTGCGCCGCCGATGATTGCCGGTGCTCATAGGGCCGTGTCTTCACATTACGCTTATCGGGGCTTCAGCCGCCACCATTCGCCGGTAAAGAAAGTATTAAGGACGTTAAGCTTCGCGCCGCGTGCGAATTACGCTCTGGCATCGCAATCCGGTTTCGGTTGGCGCTGGCGGGGAACGCGCCGGCGTTGGCACCATCCAAAAGGAGGCGCCGCTACGCCAACGCCGCGCGCATGTAGTCCATGCAGCGCCTGACTTCTTCCGGGGAAGTTCGAAGACCCAGGTACTCGTACTCCACAAAGGCGCGGATGGGATACCTCTTCTCCTTGAGCAGCGCGAGCACCTGCTTGATGGGAGTATCGCCGTCGCCGAACTGCTCGTTTGTACCGTCGTTCCTCTTGCGATCTTTGATATGCAGGTGGGTGATGTGTTCGTGGTTTTCGCGGATGTAGGCCACCGCGTCGAAGTTGGCGGCGGTGAAGTGGCCGATGTCCAGGTTCACCTTGAAGTACCTGGAGAACGCCATTCCCCTGGCGAAACTCTCCGCCGAAGCGAAGCGGTTGGCATCGGTGAGGTTGGAGTTGCCGTGCAGGGCCACGAGGAATTTGTGGCGATCCGCGAACGGCGCCACGCGCTGGGCCATGCTGAGCGTGGTGGAAGTTGCGATCATCTCGGCTGCCAGCGCTTTCGCATGCTGGAAGGTGGCGTCGATCTCCTCGTCTGTGAAGGCATCGGTGTAGTTCACGGTATAGGCGACCACGCGCACGCCCGCGCTTTCAAACTTCTTTTGGATCGCCTGATAGTGGGCGGCAGGAGTGGCGATGCGCCAACGGCGCAGGGCCTCGCGGTTGGACTTCTCCAAGGCAGCCTGTTCCTCGGAGCGGGCGGCGCGCGGAGGGCGCGGCATGCCGTAGGGCGCCGGCGCCTCCGGAGGCAGCGACTGACCGGCCAGTTCGATGGTGGGCCCGTAGAGTTCAATTTCTGCTACGCGGCAAAACTGGAGAGCCTTGATCACGGGGTCGACGATGTCCTGCCCCTGGGTGCGCGGAAAGTCGCGGAAACTGTAGGTGCTGGCACCGAGGCGGACGCCGTTCACGCTTGAATCGATGGCTGCGCCTGGCAGCGCGGACAGGGGCAGGCCCCCCAGGGCGATCTTGCCGAAATCTCGTCTGGAATACATCCAATGGTCTCCTCGTGCCGTAGCCTTGAAGGTAGTCTACTCCGCGCGGGGCTGAGGAGCAAGCGAGAGCGCGGGATTTCGGGGATTTGCGCGCCGCAGAGGGGATCGGCTAGACTACTCACAGTTTGCTCAAGCCCCGCGGAGTCACGTCTTTCTCAGCACCGGCGATGGCCGGCATGGCCTGGTGCCTGGCTGCAACGGCCGCTTGGGGCGGGACTTGTCCGACACGTCCCGTGCGCTCCGTGACGTCCGCGCAGATGCCTGCCGACGTCTGTATTCCCGACCCTTTTGTGGATCTGACGATCGACTTCTTCGACGACTACTCGTGGCGGGCGTTTGTGGCCATGGTCTGGCCGGCCGCGAAAGGGCAGCGGGGAGTGGCGGACACCGGCAAGAGTGTGGGTGCTGCCGGCCCGCGCGTGTTCGAAACCTACAAATCGCTGTGGGAGATTTTCCACGACGATGGCTCGGCGCCGAACCCCGACTTCAATGCCTCTGAAGCGGCGGCCCACAATGCATGCCGGGCGGATGCCGGGTTCGGCGGTGTGGTGCTGGCCTCGAAGAACGGCATCGACGACATAGGCCAGGCGGGGATTGGTGAACTGCTGGGACCGCTGGTGGCGCAGAACGGCAGATATGTCCGGTATCAGACGCTCTACAACCGGGTAGAGTTCGAGCAGATCGTGCAGAACAAGTTCTATTTGAGGAGCAGTCTGCCGGTAGTGCCGAGCCCGCGGCCCAATGTCCCGGTATTCCAATTTGCCAACGGCTCGATTGCGATTAAGGCGGCGTGGCTGGATGTGGCGGGCTTTTCCAGATCGCGGCGGAAGCGATTCTACACGCGGAACGCCATCGTCAAGGATCCGGGGAGCGGCAAGTGTGCCAGCATCACGGTGGGGCTGGTGGGTTTGCATATAGTGCAGAAAACGCCGAGCCGGCCGCAATGGATCTGGTCTTCCTTCGAGCAGGTGGATACGGCCCCCAACTTTCAAGGCGCCGTGGGAACTTTTACCTTGAACGATGGCACGCCCGGGCCCATGCCGGCCGAGAATCCGCTGGCCTTGACGCCGCTGGCGCGGCAGCCGGCAACCCCGTTCAGCGTCATCCGGTCGGCGCAGGCGCCGATCCACTTCGATACGGCGGTGACTAACCGGGGATATCAGGAACTGCTGGCAAACACGGTTTGGCAGTACTACAAGCTGGTGGTGACGCAATGGCCGCTGCAAGAGGGGAATCAGGCGCTGCCGGTACCGGCAACTCAGAGCGGGGAGATCTTCCATACGTTTCCCGGAACGGGTCCGGGAACCTCCGCCAAATCGGCGTTCGCTAACCTGGCGATGGAGACGTTCGACCAGGGCCGTCCGGAACTGGGCTGCATGAGTTGCCACAACCAGGCGCGCATGGGCGCGGACTTCATGTGGAGTGTGCTGGACCACGCGTATCCGGCGAATCTTGCGCCCGCGGCATCGGTTGTGCGCGAGCCTTCGGCCAGGCGCTGATGTTACTGCAATTTAGTGCGCCGTTTCAAAAATCCACTAACGTATCGGGAAACCGCTTGCTAACGCGCGCGGCTCTGATCGGAGCCGCGACCGTGAGGGAGCGGTTTCTCGAAATACGAGACCGTGCCTGTGAAACAGTGTACTTAGTAAGTTCTTCGACCCAGACTAACTCGCAGGCGCCGTTGCCGCTGTCGGTACGGGTGACGGAACTGCGCCATGTGCCGCCGTTAGGGAACTTGATTTCGACAAGGTAGCCGCGGATATCGACGAGATCGCCGCGATTGATGGCGCGCAGGCGACCGGCCAGTTCGGCGGTGGACGGGACCATGTGCATGTTGGCGGAATGGGCGCCGATTTCCGTTCCGCCAGCGGGAAGGCGGCCGTTGCGGGGCGCCCAGGCGTAGGCGCGGCGCATGCGGTAGAGGTGCAGGCCATCGAGAACCTCCTGGTTGGACATGAGGCGCCAGCCGAGGGTGAGGTCGACGGGAGAGACCGCGGCTTGGTTGCCCCACCAGTAATGCCCGGTGAGGAGCACGCGGGCGCGGACGCGGAAGCTGGCGAGCGCGGTAACTTGCGAATCCTTGAACGGCCACTGGCGTAGGGGGGTGGGGTCCTGGTCTGGTTCGTAGGGTACCAGGACGCCGGGCGGGCGGCGGGGCTCGGGGCCGTCCCAGAGCACTGCGAGAAGCAAGACCGCGGCGCACGCAACGAGTAAGGCGGCTCTCATGGGGGCTATTTGTCGAAGAGAAGCAGCGATCCCGCACCGAACTCCTGCGCGGTGGTCTTTGAGTCCCAGACCAACCGGTGGCCTGTCGTACGTCGTACCGGAACCTGACGGCCCCAGTAGTAAAGCACACGGGTATCCGAATTCCAGGGGTACACGTAGTGCTGCGCGGTGGAGATCCAGAAACTGTTGGCGGGGTTGCCGAACTTGTCGTTTTGCAGTTCGTACACGACGCGGAAGGATGCGCCCTTGCGGAACTGGCTGACCATGGGCTGGTGCGTCACGGTCTCGTAGTGAACCACCGCCTGAAACTGGCCGTTGCAGCCTGATTCGGTGACTTC
>JAPKZC010000274.1 GCA_026394025.1 Candidatus Solibacter sp. | reverse complement strand
TGATGTTGTCGCCCACGCCTAAAACATGGTCCGCATCGAGTGCGGGATGGGCCAGTCCATGGGCCTGTAGGCAGGCCAACGCATCGCGCACCGCAACGAGCACTTCGCACGCCTCCGCTTCCGTCAGGGGCGCTTGTGCGATCGCTAGGGCCAGCGTATCGTCGGCATACTCAAACACAGCGTAGAGTACGGTTTCACCCGAGAGTTCGGCGCGGCCGCAACCGAGCAGCTCGCACAGATTCGGGTGCCGCAACAAGCGGGTGCGATGCCAGAGCGCGCGCTGCGCGGCCGCATCCACGGCGGACTCCCGCACCAACTTAACTACCGCATGGCGTCCGTCCGGCCCGAGCGAAGTTTCAAAAAACCCAGCGGCATCATCGCCGCCCAACCACCGTTCGAGGACATAGTCCCCGGGCAGGGAAACGCCTTCCCAGCGTTCCCGTAACTGAGTCATATCTCTATCATGACGCCAGCCGAGCCTGATCGGCTCATGAAAATAGTGTGGCTGGCCCCCCGCGGTATTCCGGAACACTTTTAGCCTGCGCGCTCAGCCCCAGCTTCTTTAGCAGCGCCACCGCCTCGACTCGGTCCGCCGCGGTCAGCCCGCTGGTCGCCGCCTCCATCGCGGCAGCATGGGCCCCGAAGGCGCACTCTATCAGTTTTCGGCCCGCCTCCGTTAAATGGACCACCCGCGCCCGCCGGTCCGATGGATCCGCGCACCGCTCCACCAGCGACTTGCGCTCCAGACGGTCGATCGCCGCCGTGATCGATCCACTGGTCAGATGTACCAGTTCCCCAATCGTGTTCACCGGAGTCGGCCCTTTGTGCAGGAGGACCTCCAGCACGGCAAAATCGGAGAACCCCAGACCGAGCGAGTGGATGTGCCTTTCGGCGTGGCGTCGAACGGCCTCGTAGGCCTTCCACAATACCAACCAAAGGTGAATGCCGGTCGCTTCCATGTTGAATCCTTACCACGAGTCTAGCATCACTTATCTTGACGTGGAGATAAACTCAATGACACTTCGATCAGTGACCAAGGTCTTCACTGCTGCCCCATCCCGCGATGGCGACGGCGTCGATCTCCGCCGGGCATTCCCTGCGGCGGACCTCAAGGACCTGGACCCGTTTCTGCTGCTGGACCACCTGGGACCGACGCCCCTGGGGCCCGGCGAAGCCCGCGGATTCCCGCCCCACCCGCATCGCGGTTTCGAGACCGTGACCTACCTCCTAGAGGGAGAAATCGAGCATCGCGACTCCTGGGGAAACCACGGTACGATTCGTCCGGGCGACGTCCAGTGGATGACCGCCGGCAGCGGTCTGGTGCACTCCGAACTGCCCGGTGAAACCCTTTTGCGTGAAGGAGGTACACTGCATGGCTTCCAGCTTTGGGTGAACTTACCGAAGCTGGACAAGATGACCCCACCGCGCTACCAGGACACCCCGGCGGCGAGCATCCCGGTGGTCCGCAACGCGGAGGGCACGGTGTCCGCCAAGGTGGTCGCCGGCGAGACCCTGGGCGTCAAAGGTGTGATCGATACGCGGATTCCGATCCTCTATCTGCATCTCACGCTGCAACCCGGTGCCCGGTTCGAGCAGGCGATCCCAAAAACCAGCAACGCTCTTGTATATGTGATTGAAGGTGCGGGACAATTCGACGAAATCGAAGCCAGCGCCCATCAGGTAGCCGTTTTCGACCGCGGCGGAGAAGGCGTCCGGATCGCCAACCCAGGGCCGTCGAGGGTCAGCCTCCTGCTCCTCGCAGGTGAGCCCATCGGACAGCCGGTGGCTCGCTATGGCCCATTTGTTATGAACAGCAAGGAGGAGTTACTGCAAGCAGTGGACGATTACCAACAAGGCCGTATGGGTGTCCTCGGCTGACGCCTCCGCCACCCGAGGGCATCCGCAAAAACCCACCAATCTACTGAAAAAAAAGGGTCAAAATCGCAAGTTCTCGGTTACAGTATACGTAGATAACATAACAGATGCCTAAGCCTAAGGTACCCAGCTTGCTCCCCAGCGGCAGCGGTTCCAGCCGGGCGCTGGACTTGGCCCGGGTTTTGTTGGTGCATGGCGATCTTGCACCTCGATTGGCCTTGCAGACTATTTTGCAGGCCGGCGGATACTCGGTGGATGTAGCCGCATCTCCGGCGGAAGCGCTTTCCAAACTGGACGAAGGCCGTTATTCGCTGGTACTCAGCGACACCAGAGTGCCGCTCAATGTCCTCGCCTATGCCCGCGTCAAGGACTATCGTCCCGCCACCGCTCAAGTCACTTCCTACGAACCATCCCGCAAGGGCCGCCCGGCGCCCGGCCGCCACAACCTCTCCATCTACACGGAGAACCTCCCCAATCTGCTGGGAGAGGTCGCCGAACTGATCGGTATCCGCGCTTCCCGCCGCTACCGCCCGTTGCGCGCCGGGGCCTAGCACTCCCCGGACCGCCGTCCCGCCGCAGTCCCCGCCCGTTACCCGAGCCCGTCAGACGTCTGGATCGCTCGCAGTAGTTCCTTGGCCGTAATCGGCTTGGTAAGATAGCCGTCCATTCCCTTCGAGAGGCACTCCTCCCGATCCCCCTTCATGGCATGTGCGGTCAGCGCAATGATCCGAACGTGCACCCCGGTATTTCGCTCGCGTTCCCGAATCGCCGCAGTAGCCTCGAATCCGTCCATCTCGGGCATCTGCACGTCCATCAGGACCACATCGAACGATTGTACGGCGGTGGCGGCAACGGCATCGCGGCCGTTGCGCGCGATGGTCACAGCGTTACCCTGTTTCTCGAGTATCGCCGCCGCGACCTTCCGATTTACCAGATTATCGTCTACCACGAGGATGCGCAGTGGCTTTCCGGCTTTCCTCTCCGCCGGCTGTGATCCACTCGTCGCGGGAACTGCTCCGTCCGCGGGATGCCGTTTTCGAATTGCCTCCGGCTGCCCGGCTGTGCCAAACCTCCCCGTGAAGTGGAACGTGGCCCCAAGACCAGCCTGACTCTCCAGCCAGATCTCACCGCCCATTTTCTGCACCAGTTGCCGCGATATGGTGAGACCCAGCCCGGTACCTCCGTACCGTCGGGCGACGGAACCATCCACCTGCCGGAACGCTTCAAAAATGGCCTCCTGTTTCGGCATCGGGATCCCGATGCCCGTATCTCTCACGCTGAAGTGAACCCGCGTGGATTGACCCTGCGGCGCCCACGCCGGAACCACCCTCA
>JAPKZC010000697.1 GCA_026394025.1 Candidatus Solibacter sp. | reverse complement strand
CCATGGCCAGCTACATTCGCCGCCGCACCGGAACCAATTCCATCTCGGTCAACCGCATCGTCGGGCCCGTGGACAGCCGCATCAGCCTGCATTCGAATTGCACGGTGACCATGATCTCGGCTGCGGCATACCACGAATATCTGCTCGACTACGACCGCCGGCTAGCGGCCGACCTCTGGCCTTACGGCATCCACTATTGCGGAGCCGACATGCACAAAGTCCGCCACGAATTCGCCTGCGTCGAGGGCGTCGAGCTCTTCGATGTTGGCTGGGGCTCGGATGTCGCAGCCTGCCGCGAGGCGCTGCCAAACGCGGTGTTTAGCCTCCGCCTGAGTCCGGTGCGGGTCTCGACTCTCAGTCGCCGAGAGGTCGTCCAGGACGTGGAGAACCTGCTGCGCGCCGCCGGTCCGCTCGAACGAGCTGCCTTGTGTTGCATCAATATGGATGACAGGACGCCTGACGAGAACGTGCGCGCAATCTTCGAAACCGCCGCCAGGTATCGCCGCTACGGCGCCTAAGGGGGCAGCGACGCCAGCCCAATGAAGTCCACGTGAGTTCCGCCAAACATCCCGCTCATCAAGGAACCTTCGCCTCCGCGTTGGCAGGCAGAATCTGCGGGCTGGTGGCGGTCCTGATGCTTTGTCTGGCCAGCGTCGGTCCGGCGGAGACAGTGACGATGGTAGTGGATTCCGATGCGGCACCGCGTGTGCAATTTGGCGCGGCAAAACTCCGGTCGGCGCTTGAATCAATCGGCCATTCCGTGGAATCAGCTTCCGGTACCAGGGCACTAACAGGGTGCCGGATTGCTATCTGCACCTGGTCAAAGCCTGCCCGGCTCCGCGACGGGGGCTTGTTGAAGCTGCAAGACCCAGCCCCGCGCAAAGAAGGGTTTGTGCTTGCCACGGGTGCTGACGGCACGCTCGTAGTGGCCGGAGCCGACGATTCGGGCGCGCTTTACGGATGCCTGGAGCTTGCGCGCCGCGTCCGTGAAAGTGGCAAACTCGCAGCCGAACTACATTTTGCCGACGCCCCCACGTTTACTCTGCGCGGGACCTGCATCGGGATGCAGAAGACCCACATTTTACCCGGCCGCAAGGTCTATGAGTACCCCTACACGCCCGAGCTCTTTCCTTGGTTCTATGACAAGGATCTCTGGCGGGAGTACCTGGATTTCCTGGTCGAGAACCGAATGAATTACCTTTACTTCTGGAGCGGCCACCCGTTCGCCTCGCTCGTGCGGCTGTCGGATTACCCCGACGCAGTCGAAGTGCCCGAGGATATCTTCAATAGAAACGTCGAAATGTTCCACTGGATCACCGCCGAGTGCGACAAGCGCGGCATCTGGCTGGTGCAGATGTTCTACAACATCTTTCTGCCCAAACCCCTGGCGGAGAAGCAGAACGTCCCGACCCAGCTTGCGGCGCCTACGCCCCTGGCCTCGGATTACACCCGCAAGGCTATCGCCGAATTCGTGAGGCAATATCCTAATGTCGGCCTGATGGTTTGCCTCGGTGAGGCCCTGCAAGGCACGAGCAACCAGGTTGCCTGGGCCACGAACACCATTTTGCCCGGCGTGCTCGATGGGATGAAGGCCGCCGGTCTCCGGGAGCAACCGCCGGTGGTCATCCGTACCCACGCGATGGACGCCGAGACCATCATACCCGCGTGTTTCCAGATCTACTCCAACCTGTTCACCGAGACGAAATACAACGGCGAATCGCTAACCACTTACGAGCCGCGCGGCAAGGCTCAGGCGACGCACCTGGCGATGGCCAAACTCGGGCCGCACCTCGTCAATGTCCACATTCTCTCGAACCTCGAACCGTTCCGCTATGGCGCCCAGCGCTTCATAAAGCAATGCTTGCGAGCCTCCCGTGACCGCCTGGGTGCCACCGGCCTCCACCTCTATCCGCTGTCATATTGGAATTGGCCGTACTCACCAGACCTCGCCGACCCGCCGCTCAAGCAGTGGGACCGCGATTGGATCTGGTTTGCCGCCTGGGCGCGTTACGCGTGGAACCCGGACATTCCCGAAGCTGAGGATCACGCTTATTGGGTCAGACGACTTGCTGAGTGCTTCGGGTGCAACGACAAGTCCGCCGAAAGGGTGCTCGACGCCTGCAATGATGCCGGAGAAGTCGCCCCCATCCTGATCCGCCGCTTCGGCATCACCGAGGGCAACCGGCAGACGCTGTCGCTGGGCATGGCGTTGGATCAGTTGGTGAATCCGAGGAAATATGGCGCGATCACTGAGTTGTGGGAGTCCCAGGCGCCGCCGGGCGAGCGGTTGGATGAGTTCGTGCGGAAGGAATGGAACCACCAACCCCACGCAGGTGAAACGCCTGAATCCGCGATGCGGGAAGTGCTGCGTTTTGTCAAATCCGCCCGAGATGCGATGGCAGCCGCAGCGCCGTTCGTGCGGAAAAACAACGACGAGTTCGGGCGGTTAAACAACGACATTCTCTGCATCGGCGCGATGGCTGAGAACTACCGCGCGAAAGTGGCTGCCGCCGAGTTTGAGCTGCGGTACGATTACAGCAAGAACGTCGGCGACATGGAACGGGCGGCCGCCATGATGCAGGAGAGCCTTGCCGCATTTGAACGGCTGACGTCGCTCACCAGGCAATCCTACCGTTTCGCCAACTCGATGCAGACCGGGCACCGGAAAGTCCCGTTCAATGGCGCAGCGAATGGTGCGGGCACGAATTATCACTGGACGCAGGTGCTGCCGCTATATCAGAAGGAGCTCGAAAACTTCCGAGTGCAGGTCGCTGCGGTGAAGAGCGGAGCGACTAACCGCATCGAGTTAGGGAGCGGCGGGCCGATCACGGCCTGGCCAGCGGCGAAGTTCAAACTCATCAGCACGAACGCGGAGATTTACCAGGTCAAGGTCGGCGCACGGCCATTTGCCGATCGCCCGTACACCATCACCGAACTCGCGCCTGAGCTAAGTGGCCTGACGGGAATCCGCTTCTCGCACGAGCAGGCGAAGAACGGCCGCTACGAACCTCTCGAATTCGAGGCCGCCGAGCCGGTGCGCGTTCTGGTCGGGTATTTCCAGAGCCCGCGCGACATCTGGCTGCAAGTGCCGAATCTGGACGTCGCGTCGCACGCAGACGAACGCGGCGGTGTCGAGCCAGTGATCCGCAACGCCGCGACGATT